>JAOPZV010000133.1 GCA_025963935.1 Solirubrobacterales bacterium | reverse complement strand
CTTGCCGATGTCGTGCACGTCGCCGAACACGGTCGCGAGGACCACCGTCCCCTTCGTGTAGCCCTCGATCTTGTCGAGGTATTTCTCGAGCTGGGCGACTGCGCGCTTCATCACCTCGGCGGACTGCAGCACGAACGGCAGGATCAGCTCGCCGGCGCCGAACTTGTCGCCCACCTCCTTCATCGCCGGCAACAGCACTTCGTTGAGCGTCGGCACCGCGCCGATCTTCTCCACGCTCGCGTCGATCCACGCCTCCACGCCGTCCTTGCGACGACGCAGGATGTGGAAGTGAAGCGCCTCCTCCGGCTCCATCCCCTCGGTGGGATCGGCGGCGCCCTCGGCGGCGTCCTCCTCGCCTTTGGACTCGAAGTGGGCGATGAACCGCTCGAGCGCGTCCTCCCGGCGATTGAACACGAGGTCGTCCGCCAGCTCCCGCTCGAGCTCTGAGATCTCGCCATAGGGGGTGATGTGGTTCGGATTGACCATCGCGAGGTCGAGGCCGGCCTGCACGCAGTGGTGCAGGAAGACCGAGTTGAGCACCGCGCGGGCGCTGGGGGAGACACCGAAGGACACGTTGGAGACGCCCAGCGACGTCTTCACCGACGGGATCTCGGCCTTTATGCGCTTGATGCCCTCGATCGTCTCCACGGCCGACGGCCGCCACTCCTCATCGCCGGTCGTGAGCGTGAACGTCAGGCAGTCGAAGATCAACAGCTCGGGGTCCAGGCCGTGCTCCTCGCAGCACAGGTCGCGGATCCGCTTTGCGACCTCGACCTTCCGCTCGGCCGTCTTGGCCATCCCGACCTCGTCGATCGTCAACGCGATCAGCGCGGCACCGTGTGCCAGCGCGAGGGGCGCGACGCGGTCGAGCTTGGCCCGGCCCGCCTCGAGGTTGACCGAGTTGACGATCGCGCGGCCGGGGATCTGCTCGAGGGCGCGTTCGATGACCTCGGGCTCGGTCGAGTCGACCTGGATCGGCGTGGGCTGCGTCAGCGAGACCTTCTTCGCGAGGATGCGCATCTGTTCATCCTCGTCCTGGCGCTCGGTCAGGGCGACGCATAGATCCAGCACGTGGGCGCCACCGGTCACCTGGTCCTCGGCGATCTGCACGAGCCCGTCGTAGTCGTCGCTGAGCAGAAGCTCCTTCGCCTTTCGCGAGCCCTGCGAGTTGACGCGCTCGACGACCATCGTCGGTCGCGGCTCCTGAACGAGCGGCGTCGCAGCGATCATCGAGGAGAGGTGGGCAGTGCGGGCGACGGGACGCGGCGCGGCGGGACGCTCGGCGACGCGCTCGGCGATCGCGGCGATGTGCGCGGGCGTGGTTCCGCAGCAGCCGCCGACGATGCCGACGCCGTAGCGCTCGACGAACTCCTTGAGCGCCTCCGCGAGCGGCTCGGGCTGCTCGGGGAAGATCGTCTCGCCGTCCGGTCCCTGCAGCGGCAGGCCGGCGTTCGGGATGCACGCCACCGGAACCGGGCAGTACTCGCCGAGGAAGCGGATCGCGTCGCGCATGTCCTCCGGACCGGTCGAGCAGTTCAGGCCGATCACGTCCACGCCAAGCGCCTCGAGCGTGCACAGCACGGCGGAGATGTCGGTGCCGAGGAGCATCTTGCCGCCATTTGGCAGCAGCGACACCGAGGTGTGGATCGGCACGCTGCGGCCGGTGCTCGCGAACGCCTCACGTGCCCCGAACACGGCCGCCTTGACCTCGAGGATGTCCTGCGCGGTCTCGATGATCAGCAGATCGGCTCCGCCGTCGATGAGGCCGGCGGCCTGCTCGGCGAATATCTCGACCAGCTCACGGAAGCGGATCTGGCCCAGCGTCGGGTCCTCGGAGGCGGGCAGGTACCCGGTCGGCCCGATCGAGCCGGCGACGAAGCGATGCTCGCCCGCGGCCTTGCGGGCGATCTCTGCTGCCTTCGTGTTGATCTCGACCGTGTAGTCGGCGAGACCCCACTCGTCGAGCTTCAGCCGAGAGGCCTGGAAGGTGTCCGTCTCGAGCACTTCGGCGCCCGCCTCGAGCATCGAGGAGTGGACGCCCTCGATGACGTCCGGGCGGTTGAGCACGAGCGCCTCGTGGCACTTGCCGGCCAGGCCGCCGTAATCCTCGCTTGTGAGGTCGAACTGCTCGAGCGTCGCGCCCATGCCGCCGTCGTATATGACGACATGGCTGTTTATCGCCTCTAGATAGTCGCGGTCCATCCAGCCATGCTAGCTAGAGGCCGCGCGAGGAACCTGGGCGAGCGTGTCGACGATCGGGCCCGATACGGGGTCGCGGACCAAGCGGAGCAAGGACGCAGGGAGCGTCGCGTACTGGGTACGCGAGCGACCGAGGACGAGGCTCCGCGCCGCGTCCTCGGGCCCCGTATCACTTGATGAAGAGCATCTCCGAGTACTTCGGCAGCGGCCACAGGTCGTCGGCGACGGTCTTCTCCAGACGGTCTGCGACCTCGCGGACGTCTTCCATGGCGGGCACCACGCGATCGTGCACGTAGGCCGCCCACTTCTCGGGCTTGGAGTCGTCCTGGTTCTCCTCCAGGTTCGCGTCCTCCAGCGCGCGCAGCGCGAAGTGCAGCTCCTTGACGACCGGTTCGATCTCCTCGATCAGCTCCTCCAGCCCCGCCATGCGAAGTTCGTTGATGTGGCGGACGGCGGCCGGCAGGATCTGGGTGCGCGCGATCGAGGCGGCGGTCTCGGCCTCGATGTTGATCTTCACCGCGTACTGCTCGAGGAAGACCTCATGGCGGGACTCGAGCTCGCGCTTGGAGAGGACGCCGTATTTCTTGAACACCGCGACGGTCGTTTTGTCCACGAGCCAGGGCAGCGCGTCTGGCGTGGAGCGCAGGTTGTAGAGGCCGCGCGCCTCCGCTTCGGCGTGCCACTCGGGGGCGTAGTTGTCACCGTCGAAGATGATTCGCTTGTTCGCTTTGTAGCTGTCGCGGACCACTTTGGTGACGGCTTTCTCGAGGTTCGCCCCACTGCCTTTCAGCGCCGTCTTCAGCTTGCCGGCGAGGTCGTCGATCGCCTCGGCGACGATCGTGTTCAGAACCGTGTTCGGCAGGGCGAGCGACTGCGAGGAGCCGAGTGCGCGGAACTCGAACTTGTTGCCGGTGAAGGCGAAGGGGCTCGTGCGGTTGCGGTCTCCTCCATGCAGCGGCATGGGCGGCAGCACCGGGGTGCCGAGGCCGAGGAACGATCCGGGCTTGGAGCGTTCCGCTTTGCCGGACTCGATCGCCGCGAACACCTTTTCCAGCTCGGCGCCGAGGAAGATCGAGATGATCGCCGGGGGTGCCTCGTTGGCACCGAGCCGGTGGTCCTGGCCCGGCGAGGCGATCGACGCGCGCAGCAGGGCCTGGTACTCGTTGACGGCCTGGATCACCGCGGCGCAGAAGAACAGGAACTGCAGGTTCTCCGACGGCGTGTCGCCGGGCTCGAGCAGGTTGTCACCCGTGTCGGTGCCCATCGACCAGTTGTTGTGCTTGCCCGACCCGTTGACGCCGGCGAACGGCTTCTCGTGCAGCAGGCAGACGAGCCCGTAGCGCCGGGCGACGTTCTGCATGATCTGCATGGTGAGCTGCTGATGGTCGGAGCCGACGTTCGAGTTCTCGAAGATCGGGGCGATCTCGTACTGATTCGGCGCGACCTCGTTGTGACGCGTCTTGATCGGCACGCCGAGCTTGGCGAGCTCCTGCTCGGTCTCCAGCATGCACGCGAGGATGCGCTCGGGGATCGAGCCGAAGTAGTGGTCGTCGAGCTCGTGGCCCTTGGGTGGCTGGGCTCCGAACAGGGTTCGTCCGGTGGTGACGAGGTCGGGCCGTTCGAAGTAGTACTGCTCGTCGATCAGGAAGTACTCCTGCTCGGCGCCGACCGTGGTGAACACCCGTTGCGCGTCATCGTCGCCGAGCAGCTTCAGCGCACGAAGCGCCGCGCCGGAGAGTGCGTCCATCGAGCGCAGCAGCGGGATCTTGTGGTCGAGCGCCTCGCCGGTCCAGGACGTGAAGGCGGTGGGGATGCAGAGCAGCGCTCCGTTGGGGTTCTCGAGGATGAAGGCCGGCGAGGTGGGGTCCCACGCCGTGTAGCCGCGCGCCTCGAACGTGGCCCGGATGCCGCCCGTGGGAAAGGACGACGCGTCGGGCTCGCCCTGGATCAGCTCCTTGCCGGAGAACTCGGCGATCGCCGTGCCGTCGCCGACCGGCGCGTAGAAGGAGTCGTGCTTCTCGGCTGTGGAGCCGGTCAGCGGCTGGAACCAATGCGTGTAGTGGGTGGCGCCCTTCTCCATCGCCCAGTCCTTCATGCCCTGTGCCACCGCGTCGGCAAGCGAGGTGTCGAGCGCCTCGCCGTGCGCGAGCGTCCGCTGAAGCGCCTTGTAGACGTGCTTCGGCAGGCGCTGGCGCTGGACGGCTGGCGAGAAGACGTTGGAGCCGAACACCTGGTTGCCCGGAAGGGTCAGATCGAGCGAGCCGAGCGCGGCTCCGTTGGCGCTCCACTGCGCGGCGGTGACATTCTGCTGGCGGCTCCTGGGCATGGGGTGGGGGGATTCCTCCTGAAAAAGGGATGGCGGGGACAGCCTGCGGCGGGCGCAGTGCCGATGCCCATCGTAATGCGAAGCAGGGGCGACGGCATCACCGCCTGGCGAAATCGGCGCCGGGATCTTTCGACATCCGGCCAAACGCCGCGAGCACCGGTGACGCGCTGCCGATGCGGGCCCTACGGCACGGCCGGTGCGGCGCCCACAACGACCCGGCCGGTGTTCGGATCGACGTGCGTCGTGCTCGGCGCAGCGGCGACATCGACCTTGAAGTGCCCTCCGAGCGGGGTGCCCGATTCGAGTGGCACCTTCGCGCGTCCCGCGAGTCCGGCCGCGACGAGGAAGTTGACGGTATGGGCCCCGGGCTTCACGGGCACGACCAGCCAGCTGAACGTCTGAGTCTGGCCGGCCCGCAGCGGACCGAGCGCCCACGTGTTGACGTACGCCGTCTGGGCTCCCCCCGGCAGGCTCACTTCCTGGCTCTCCACAGGCGGGGTGGCGATCGCCCCGGGTCCGCGTTCGATGACCCACACGGGGCGCTTGTTCGAGGCGAGTTCTGGGAAGTGTTCGGTGTAGTAGAGCGAGTCGAGCGTGATCGCCACGTTGGGGACGGTGTGGGTCCCGGCGTTGCGGACCTGCACTTCCAGGCGCGCCGGGCGAGCGATGGCCTGTTTCGCGGGGAAGCGCGCGCGGACGACCTTCATCGCGAAGGTGCCGGACGGTTCGTGGGCGTCCTGTCGCGATCCGCCGCCGCAACCGGTCGCGACCAGCGCGCCGAGCGCCGCCAGGGACAGCGTGGCCGCCGCCCGAAAGCGCACCACGCGGACGCGGCGCGCGACGCGAGGTCGCACCTCGCCAACGCGACACGCGACCAGCCGAACGCCTCTCCGCCTCCGCCTCACGATCGCGCCACGATACCAGCGGCGGTGCCCAACGGCCGCGCTGGCATGGGGCGCGCGGCCGAAGGCTGGCGGTGGCGCAGGAGCAGTGCATGGCGTAATGTTCTCCGCGCAGTCGATCCCACGTGAGGAGGGATGAGAGTGGTTCGCAGCGTCGCCGAACGGGCGTACCTCCCGACCAGGAACCTGCTGGAGGAAATCGGGGACATGATGATCCTGACGGGCAGGACCATCTCCTCTGCCCTGCGTCCCCCGTACCCGTACGGCGGCGAGTTCGTCTCCCAGTTCCTGTTCGCGCTGCGCCTCTGCTGGTTTCCGCTGCTGATCTCCACGGTCTGCATCTGCTACGCGGCGCCGGGGCTCCAGGCGGCCAACTTCCTGACCATCTTCGGGGCACTCGACCGTCTCGGCGGCTTCTTCGTGCTCGGCGCCGTCCGCGAGATCGGCCCGAGCGTGACGGCGATCGTCGTGGCCGGCGTGGCCGGAACGGCGATCACCGCAGACCTCGGCGCGAGAAAGGTGCGCGAGGAGCTCGACGCCCTTCAGGTCCTCGGCGTGGACCCAGTCAAGAACCTCGTCGTGCCCCGCTTCCTCGCGCTGATGGTCGTCACCGGCCTGTTCGACATCTACGCGCTGCTGTTCGGCATCTTCGGCGGGATCATCGCCGAGCTCGTCAACAGCCAGCCGCTCGGCCCGTTCTGGAACACACTGTTCGCCAACGCGTCCACCACGGACCTGTGGGGCTCGGTCCTGAAGACGACGATCTACGGAGCGATCATCGCGATCGTCTGCTGTTACAAGGGCATGAGCGCCTCGGGCGGCGCCGAGGGCGTCGGGCGGGCGGTCAACGAGGCGGTCGTTCTCGCCTTCACGGCGATCTTCTCCTTCGACTACGTCTTCACCCAGACGCTCCTCGCGACCCATCCCCAGATCCTGGTCATCAAATGAACGAACTGCTGGCAATGCCGCGCGAATGGCTCGCGGCGACCGGGGAGATAGGCAAGTTCACCGGGAACATCGTCCGCGACGTGTGGGGCCTGCGTGTCTTCAGGTTCTTCGGCGAGGCGCTGCGCCAAGCCGGGATCCTGATCGTCGGCTCGACCGCCATCATCTGGACGTTGATGTTCATCCTCGGCCTGCAGTGCGGGATCGAGGGTGCGTACTTCACCGCGGCACAGGGCGCGCCCGCGTACTCCGGGGTGTTCACCGCATGGTGCGACCTGCGCGAGATCACGCCGTACGCCTTCGGCTACATGATGGCCGCCAAGGTCGGCACCGGGATCGTCGCCGAGCTCGGCGCGATGCGCATCTCGGAGGAGATCGACGCTCTCGAGGTCATGGGGATCAACTCGGTGACCTTCCTGTGCGCGACGCGCCTGCTCGCCGCCTGGATCGTGCTGCCGTTCATGTACCTCGCGGGCATCGGGGCGGCCTTCCTGGCCTCCTACATCGCGGTCGTGCAGCAGATCGGATACGTGTCCTCCGGCGGGTACTTCCTGATCTTCTGGCAGTTTCAGAATCCGCCCGACTTCTTATACAGCCTGATCAAGGCCATGTTCATGGCGACGGCGATCGTGCTCGTGGCGTGCTACTACGGGTACAACGCCAGCGGCGGACCCGTCGGGGTGGGGAGGGCGACGGCGAAGTCGATGGTGCTCAACCTCGTGCTCGTGCACATCATTGGTGCGCTGGGCACGCAGATCTTCTGGGGCGCCAATCCGCGCGCCCCGATCGGAGGCTAGGCATGGCCGTCACAGAACCAGGCAAGCCCCCCCACGAGGGGGAGGAGGAGTTCCCGTTCCACTCGGGCGAGATCCGTCCGTCGAGCTCACCAGACGCGATCGAGTTCGTCGACGTGCACAAGTCCTTCGGGCGCAACCACGTTCTGCGCGGGCTGAACATGGCGCTCCCCGAGGACCAGATCTCGATGATCCTCGGTCCCTCCGGCACCGGGAAGTCGGTCTGCATCAAGCACATCGTGGGGCTGCTGTATCCCGACGAGGGCGACGTGATCGTGCACGGGCACTCGATCCCGAGCCTGCGCGATGCCGACCTGTTCGACCTGCGCAAGAAGTTCGGTGTGCTCTTCCAGGACGGCGCGCTGTTCGGGTCGATGAACCTCTACGACAACGTGGCCTTCCCCCTTCGCCAGCACACCGAGAAGGGGGAGGAGGAGATCGCCGAGATCGTCAACCTCCGCCTGAGCGAGGTGGGGCTGAGCGCCGCCAACGAGAAGATGCCCAACGAGCTGTCCGGTGGCATGCGCAAGCGCGCCGGCTTCGCACGCGCGCTCGTCCTCGAACCCGACATCGTGCTGTTCGATGAGCCGGACTCGGGCCTCGACCCGGTGCGCACGGCGCTCCTATGCGAGCTGATCAAGGAAGTCCATGCCGAGAACGGCGGCTGCTATGTCGTGATAACGCACGACATCATGAGCGCGCGCCGCGTCGCCGAGCACATCTCGGTCCTGTGGAAGGGCCGGATCGTGGAGTCCGGGCCGGCCGAAGAGCTGTTCGCCTCCGAAAACCCTTTCGTCCGCCAGTTCCTCTCCGGCGAGTCCGCCGGACCCCTCGGGATGGAGTAACCCGCCGGACGGCGCGTCCCGTTGCCGGGCGCGGTTAGCCTTCATCTGTGAACGCGCCACGACTTCTGGGCGACCTCGTCGGCGCCGCGGCCCGGCGGTCGCGACTGGTGTTGGCGGTTGCCGCCGTGCTCGGGCTCGCCGGCGCCGGCCTGGCGCTGCGCCTGCACCCGACGGCGGCCGCGAGCTCGTTCGTCTCGAGCTCCAGTCCCGAGTACCGGGCGACCCAGGCCTTCTACCGGAGCTTCGGCGAAGAGCCGATCGTGGTCCTCGTCAAGGGGGATCTGCAGCAGCTCGTGCTGAGCTCCGATGTGAACCGGCTCGTCGGTCTCGAGGGATGTCTGTCCGGCAACGTCCCCGCGGCCGCGCTGGCCAGCGAGGGCGGGCCGAACGGGCCGTGCGTGGCGCTCGCGCGGGCGAAGACCGTCAAGGTCGTGTTCGGCCCCGGAACGTTCATCAACGAGGCGGCCAGCCAGATCGACGAAGGGCTCGCCGCTCAGACGCGACAGGCCGAAGTGGAAGCCAAGCAGGCCGAACGCGTCGTCTACGCCGCGGCGATCAAGCGCGGGCTCGCGCCCTCTCAGGCACGCACGCTCGGGCGCCAGGCAAGCAAGGTGACGATGGCCGGTTTCCAGAAGAGCCTCGTGATGCTCGCGCTGCAGTATGGGCTGACGGCCAAGCCGAGCATCTCGGATGCGAACTTCGTCTCGACGCTCGTCTTCGACTCCACCAAGGGCGCCGGCATCCCCAAGCAGCGCTTCGCCTACCTGTTCCCGGGTCCGCATGCGGCGCTCGTCTCGGTGAGGCTGCGCGCTGGACTGTCGGAGGCGGCAAGGACCCGCACCATCGGGCTGATCCGCCAGGCGGTGGCGATGAAGCAGTGGCGCCTGCAGCGCGGGGGAAGCTACCTCGTGACGGGCGAGCCCGTGATCGTCTCCGACCTCACGAGCTCGATCAGCCATTCGATCGAGTTGCTGCTGATCGCGGTGCTGCTCGTGATGGCGGCGACGCTCGGCCTCGTCTTCTCCGGGCGACCGCGCCTGCTGCCGCTCGCCCTCGCGCTGCTCGCCTCCGCGCTCACCTTCGGAGCGCTGTCGCTCGCCGGCGCATCGCTGACGATGGCGTCGATCGCCGTCCTTCCGGTGCTCGTCGGTCTGGCCGTCGACTACGCGATCCAGTTTCAGTCTCGGGTGGACGAGACGATCGCCGAGGGGGCTGGACAGCCGGGTCCGCCGGCCGAGCGCTCGGAGCTGCTCGTCCGGGCAGCGAGAGCAGGGGCGCCCACGATCGCCACGGCCGGGGCGGCAAGCGCGGCCGCCATGCTCGTGCTGGTGCTCTCGCCCGTGCCGATGGTTCGCGGCTTCGGCGCACTGCTCGTGGTCGGGGTCGTGATCGCGCTGCTGTGCGCGTTGACGGCCGGCGCGGCGGCGATGGCGTTGCCGGCGGGTCGGTCGCGGTCTGCCGAGTCGGTGCTCGGCGGGGGAATCGTGGCTGCGTGGCGCGGGGCACGCGAGCTGCTCCGTGACAACCCGCTCACCCGATTCGTCTCCACCACTGCGCTCGGCGTAGCGGTGCGTCGCCCCGAGCGCGTGCTCGGCGTCGGCCTGGCGCTCGCGGCGCTTGGCTGGGGGCTCGACACCCAGACCAAGGTCGAGACGGACATCACCAAGCTGGTCCCGCAGAGCTTGAGCTCGCTGCAGACCCTCAACGCACTCGAGCAGACCACCGGGGTCGGAGGTGAAATCGCCCTGATGCTGTCGGGCAAGGACCTCACGAAGCCCGCAACGATCGAATGGATGAGCTCCTATCAGAGCACCGTGCTGGCCCGCTTCGGCTACAGCTCGACGCGCGGCTGCGGCAAGGCGCGCCTGTGCCCGGCCTTCTCGCTGCCCGACCTCTTCTCTCGTCAGCCCGCCAGGGCGTCCGGCTCCTCCACCGCCACGCCTCCCGGCAAGCTCTCCCAAGCGGTGGTCACGAGCGTGCTGAACGCGATCCCGCCGTACTTCTCACAGGACGTGATAACGCCCGACCGGCGCGCTGCGACCCTCGCGTTCGGCATCCGCCTGATGGGACTGGACCAGCAGCAGCAGCTCATCGAACAGATGCGCTCGAGCCTGCATCCGCCCCCCGGAATAAGCGCTCGCCTCGTCGGGCTGCCCGTGCTGGCCGCCAAGTCCGGCGCGCAGGTCGCCTCGCCGTGGCGGAGGCTGGAGACCCTGCTCGCCGGCCTCGCCGCTGTCGCGCTCGTGCTGATGGTCGCCTTCCGCGGCGATCGGCGCCGCGCGCTCGTGCCGCTCGCGACCGTCGTGCTTGCGAGCGGCTGGTCGGCGCTCGTCCTGTTCGCGCTGCGCGTGCCGCTGAACCCGATGTCGGTGACGCTCGGCGCCCTCGTGATCGCGATCTCAACCGAGTTCAGCGTGCTGCTCTCCGAGCGCCAGCGCCAGGAGAGGCTCGCCGGCCACGACACGCTAGAGGCGCTGCGCCGCAGCTACCGACGGACCGGCGCTGCCGTGGCCGCGTCGGGCGTCACGGCGATCGCCGGCTTCGGCGTGCTCACGCTCTCGGATATCAGGATGCTCCGCGACTTCGGCCTGGTGACGCTGGTCGATCTCAGCGTGTCGCTGATAGGCGTGCTCGTGGCGCTTCCCGCGGCCGTCGTGATCGCGGACGCCGCGGCCGAAGGTGGGGGGCGCTCGGAGCCCGCCCGCTCACGCCGCCTGGGCGAACTGCTCACCCGACCCCTTGGTGAGCTTCGCGCGTTCGTCGCAAGGATGCGACCGGGGCGGGGAAAGCGCTCGGCTCCGGGGGCGGGATCGCACCCGCCGCGCCCGGCCGAGTAGCGAGATGAGCCAGCGCGAGCACCCCGCCGCGTCCTCCCGGCATGGGGACGGCCACGGGCCCGGGGGCACAGGTGAACAGGGGCCACATCACCCGCAGGCGCCGCGTCCGCGATACGGCCGCTATGCCGGGCTGTTGGCGGTCCTCATCCTCGTGCTGATAACGATCAACACGATCGTCACCAAGCCGAACGGATCCACCGGGATCGAGCCCGGGCAGCCGCTCGCGCCGTTCGCCGTCCCGCTCGCGGTGGGAAACCTGAATGGCGCCGCGGACGTGGCGACGGCCGCCGGTCAGGGGGCCGCGGGGCGCGTGCCGGCGTGCAAGGAGCGCGGCGCCCAGATCCTCAACATATGCCAGCTCTACGAACAGGGACCGGTCGTGCTCGCGCTGTTCGTCGACGCCGGTTCCTGCCCGGCCGTCCTCACCGACCTGCAGGCGCTCGCCCCCTCCTTCCCCGGCGTGCGCTTCGCAGCGGTGGCGATCAAGGGCGACCGCGCCAAGCTCCGCCGTCTCGTCGCCTCCCGCCGGCTGAGCCTACCTGTGGGTATCGACAGCGACGGCAGGCTGGTGGCGCTCTACAGGGTCGCGAGCTGTCCGCAGGTGACCTTCGCCTATCCCGGCGGTGTCGTGCAGAGCAGGGCGCTGCTGGCCCGACCGTCCTATGCCACGCTGCGCGCCCGCGTGAGCGAGCTGGCCGCCGCCTCGCGCGCCCGCGGGTGGAAGGCCCCGCTGAGATGAGTGCCTCCCGCCCTCCCGCGCCCGGCGCGGGGCAACCTCCAACACACAGCGAGCCGGTGGCCGGCTGGTGCGCGCGCGAGGTGGAGGAGGAGCTCCCGGGGCTGCGGCTGTTGAGCTCCGACGTCGAGGTGGCCAGGAGCGGGTCGCTCACGGGCACTGCTCCGCCGGACATAAAGGCGCGTCTGCGCGAACTGTCGAGCCGCTTCCGCGGGGCGCGCGCGGTGGGCCTGCGGCGCGAGCCCGTCCCGGCTGCCTACCGGGTGTTCTTCCGTCATATCGGCCTCGACCCCGACGTCGTCAGAACCCCGATCGAGGACGCGGTTCTCGAGCGGATGCTGCGCGGCGGCTTTCTCAGCGGCGGCCTGCTCGACGACGTGCTGCTGATCGCCCTGCTGGATACCGCGGTGCCGGTGTGGGCGCTCGACGCCGAGTCGCTCGACGGGCCCCTCGGCATCCGTCCCAGCCGCGATGGCGAGCGGCTCGGACGCTCCCCGCAGGCGGCGCCGCTGCCGGCCGGCCGCCTCGTGGTGGCGGACGCCTCCTCGGCGCTCGCGATCCTCTTCGGCGAGCTTGGGGCGGAGCACCGGCCAGCCTCCCGTTCGCGCCGCCTGGCGCTCTTCTCTGTGCAGGTCCCCGGAGTGCCGACGCTGTACGTCGAAGAGGCGATGTGGTCGTGTCGGCTCGCGCTCGGGCGCCCCTGAGGCGGCGCCGTCGTGGCGCTCGTTCGCGCGGCGCCCGGGCGCGGGGTCCGCTGGTAGAATCATCGTCTCCGCAGCACCCGAGGAGACGCGTGACCAACCGCGAGCAGGCAGTCATCGATTCCGGCGCCCCAGCTCTCCGGGGCATCGCCGGTCGCCCGGCAGACGGCAGACGGCCGGGCGCACCGCCGGTCGAGGACCGCGAACAGGTCGGCGAGCGCGCGGCAAGGGGCTCGCTGAGGGCTCAGATCACCAGGCTCGAGCGCGAGCAGTCGGCGATCGTCGCAGAGACCTTTCCGCACATCGCCGCGCCGCGCCCGGCTGGTCCGGCGCCGAGCGGGCCATGCCTGCCGAGCCTCGAGGAGCTCGAGCGCTCCCGCGACCGGCTCGCCGGTCGCGTCCAGGAGCTGCGCGGGCTCGCCTCCGACCGTGCTGAGCACGAGCGCCGCGCGCGCCAGCAGCTCGAGCGGATGAAGCTCGAACCCGGGCGCTACAAGTTCGTGCGCCTGCCGGTCAGCGATCTCGGCCAGGGCGGCTGCGGCGTCTGGGAAGTGCGGCCGCGCCTCGGCCTGATCGGGATGCTGGCCGGCTGGTGGCAGGTCAAGCTGTCGTCAGGCTGTCCGTTACCCAGGGGGCGGCGCCCCAGGCGCGGCCCCTTTCCGCAGACGTGAGCAGTGCCGCGAGCGTGCGGCGCTGACGGTCGGTCATCGAGCCGATCGTCTTCTTCTCGGACATCGGGATCTGGGAGAGGAACTTGCGGCAGCGTGTCTGGCCCCAGCGGCGCTGACTCATCAGAAGGTCGGCCACGGCCATGCTCTCCGCCTGCCAGGGGCACCCGAGGATCACCTCGCCGACGTCGACCTCGCCGAGGGCGACGCGGCGCTTGAGATCCGCGCGGGCTAGACGAACCTGGTTGGCGCGCTCCAGGGCACGCATGTACTGGGGCCCGACAGGGGCAACTGTCGCTGTCGCGTTCATTGGGCACTCTCCCCGTCGCCGCCGCGAGCTCACGCGGCGTGCGACATGCTTGCGTTGATTTTGACGAGTTCGCGCTCGCAACGGCCATTGCGAGATCCGCCGCGAGTAACCGCAGCCTGATCCTCGGCACATCATCCCTCTCTCCCGACGGCACATGCTGGGCGAGCCCGAACGGTCATGCAGAGCGCTCCTTGAAGCTATGACCTCGCGCCGCCTCCGGTCAACCGCGTCGCGGCGCTTCGTGCGCTAGAAGCGACCTTTTTTCTTGTCGCGGCGACTTGTGAAGAAATGGACAAGTCACGAGCGCCCGGCCGACGGGGCGTCTCAGCCGGCCTCGGGGCCGGGCAGCGGGCCGTGCTCGGACTCGAACTCGCTCTTGACCCGCGAGAACGCGTCGAGCGCGCGCTCCAACGTCGCCTCGTCGTGGGTCGCCATCACGCTCGTTCGCAGGAGCGCTCCGCCCGGCGGCACCGCCGGGTGCAGAGCCGTGTTGACGAACACGCCCGCGTCGTAGAGGGCCCGCCACAGAAGCGCGGCCTTCCAATCGTCGCCCACGAGCACCGGTACGATCGGCGTGACGATCGTGTGCGCGCCTCCGGAGCTCCGCACGCCCGGGGCGTGCTCTTGCAGCTGGCCCTCCGACGGCAGCGACTGCGGGGTGACCACCGCGAACCCGCGCTCGTGCAGGCCGTCGCGCAGGCGGCGGGCGTTCTCGAGCACCTGCGCCAGGAGCGGCGGGCCGTCCTCGGAGCGAAGCACCCGGAGGGCCGCGAGGGCGGCGCCGACCGCGGCCGGGACCGCGGAGGCCGTGAACAGGAAGGCGCGCGAGGAGATGCGCAGGTAGTCGATCACCTCATGGGGCCCCGCGACGAATCCCCCGCAGGAGGCCAGGGACTTGGAGAAGGTTCCGACGCGCAGGTCCACGCGGTCGCCCACGCCCAGCAGTTCGGCCGTCCCCGCGCCGCGCGCCCCGAGCACGCCCGCCCCGTGAGCCTCGTCGACCATCAGGCGGGCGCCGTAGCGGTGGCACAGCTCGGAGATGTCCCCGAGCGGCGCGATGTCGCCCTCCATCGAGAAGACGCCGTCCACCACGACCAGCACGCCGCCGCCGTCCTGCTGGGAGCGATCGAGCGCCTTCTCGAGCTTGTCGAGCCGGTTGTGCCGGAACGGGCGCAGCTTTGCGCGGGAGAGCAGGCACCCGTCGAGGATCGATGCGTGGTCTCCGGAATCGACGATCACCGTGTCGCCGGGACCGAGCAGCGTGCCCAGCGCGCCGAGGTTCGCCTGGTGGCCGGTGCTGAACACGAGCGCGTCCTCGGTCTGCATCCATTCGGCGATCTCGCGCTCGAGGTCGAGGTGCAACGGGATCGTGCCGTTCAACAGCCGCGAGCCGGTGAGGCCGGTCCCGAACCGGTGAAGCGCGTCCTCGGCTCCCTTCATCACCCGCTCATCGCCGGTCAGCCCGAGGTAGTTGTTGGAGCCCAGCATGATGCGCTCGGCGCCCTCCATCTCGACCACCGGCATGGCCGGCGAGGTCAGCAGGTGGAAGTAGGGCAGCACATCCGCCTCGCGCGCCGCGGCCAGCATCGCCGAGCGGTCATGGTCGCGGACCTTGGCGAACACGTCGGTGGAGGTGTGCATGTAATGTGCCTGCGCGGTGAGCGTCGAAGTCAGAGCGGTCTCGGGTGGAAGAGATCTGAGTGCCTTCATCGACCTCCCCTACCGCCTGCATGCTAACCACCCGCTGTGGGTGCCCCCGTTGCGGCTCGAGCGGCGGTTGTTCCTCAATCGTCGTCTGAACGCCTTCTTCAGTCACGGCGAGGCCGAGTACTTTCTCGCCCGACGCGACGGACGGGTGGTCGGCCGGGTGACCGCGCAGATCAACCACGCCTTCAACGACCACCAGAAAAAGCGGTGGGGCTGGTTCGGCTTTCTCGAGCTGGAGGACGACGAGGAGGTGGCCCGCGCCCTGCTGGACGCCGCCGCTACATGGCTGCGGGCGCGTGGCAGCGAGCGGATGGTCGGTCCGGCCGACTTCTCGATGAACGACGAGAGCGGCGTGCTGATCGAGGGATTCGACCTGCGCCCGATGATCCGCCAGCCGTGGCACCCGCCCTACTACCAGCGGCTGATGGAGACGGTCGGCATGGAGAAGGCGATGGACCTGCTGATGTGGAACCTCGAGGTGTCCGACCGCGAGAAGGTCATGCCGGTGATCTTCGAGCTCGCCGAGAAGGTCGAAAGCGAGCACGGCATCCGGGTCCGTCCGATGCGCCGCCGCCAGCTGCGCAAGGACCTGGACGCGTTCGCCGACGTCTACAACTCGGCCTGGTCGGAGAACTGGGATTTCGTGCCCTATTCGAAGAAGGACCTCGACGCCTACGCCCAGGAGCTGCAGCTCGTCTTCGACAAGCACTGGTTCATGATCGCCGAGCGGATCGACACCGGCGAGGTCGTGGGGATGGCGATGACGATCCCGGACATCAACCAGGTGCTGGAGAGGATGAGCGGCCGGATCCTGCCGCTCGGCTGGTGGCATTTCCTGCGCAAGGGCCGCATCATCGACCGCGTGCGGGTGGGCTTCCTCGGGGTCAAGCCCGAGTACCAGCACACCGGCGTCGCGGCCAAGCTGTATGTCGAACACTTCAACGCCGCCGCCGCCCGTCCGCAGGACGGCGGCGAGATGGGCTGGATACTCGAGACGAACACGGCGATGAACCGCGGCATGGAAGCGATGGGCGGGAGGATCGTCAAGCGCTACCGCGTCTACGACCGCGTGCTGTAGAACGGGTCTGGGACGCCCTCTACACTTCGCGGGATGAGCGAGCCGATCGACGCACGCCCTGGCGAGGGCCAGACGGCTGCGGATGCGATGCCCGGTGAGGCCGAGGAGGTCGACGCGTTTCCGGTGCTCGCCGAGGGCGAGACGGTGATCACTGCCCGCCGTCTGGACGGCGTGCTGGAGGATCGCCGCTCGAGCGCCTTGATGATGCCCGCCGTGCAGGCCGCAGCTGTGGCCGCAGGAGGATTCGTCGCGGGCGCCGCGGTCGTCGGACTCGTGCATCGACGCAGGCGGCGCTCCGCTGCACTGCCCAAAGGGCGCCGGCAGGGAGCGGACCTGGGTCGTGGCGGGCGGCGTGGTCGCGGCGGGGGCAAGGCGGCAGAGCTCGTGCAGATCGTCGGCAGCCGCTCGCTGCTCGTGGACGTGCACCTGCTCGGTGGCCCGGGCGCAGACGGCTGAGGCAGAGACCCTGAACGAGCTGGTCGAGCTGCGCCAGGAGGTCACCCCGGCGGGGCCGTTTCGCCTTCCCCGCATGACCGGGATGGACGGCGTGCTGCGCCGCCGCGGCGGCGTGCTGGAGCGCCTGCTGCACGACGGGGAGGAGCCGGTGCTGGTGCGCGTCGCGCAAACGGCCGGCGACACGGTGCTGTTCGGCGCGCGGGCGCGGACGCGCGGGGCGGCCACCCACGGAATCGCCCGGATGCGCTTCGCCCTCGGGGTTGACGAGGACCTGCGCGTCTTTCTGCGCACGTTCTCCCGTGACCCGCTGATCGGCCGCTCGCTACGCCGCCGTCCGTGGCTGCGCGTCGGGCGGCGGCCCGACCCGTTCGAGGCGCTCGCCTGGGCGATCTGCGAGCAGTTGATCGAGTACGAGCGTGCGGCCGCGATCGAGCGCCGTGTGGTGGCGGCGCTCGGACGGCGCTGGAGGGGCTGGGACGCCGAGCCGGGCGGACCACGCGACCTGCCCGCGGTCACCGTGCTCGCGGACACGGCCCCGGCGTTGCTGCAGTCGTTCGACCTGGCAGCCGGACGCGCCCTGGCGCTCGTGCGGGCTGCACGGGAGGTGGCCCGCGGGCGCGTGGACCTACACAGCTCAGACCACGAGCGAGGCTGGCGGCGCCTGCGCGCGATACCGGGGATCGGGCCGTGGACGGTGGAGATGCTCGCGCTGCACGGCCAGGGCCGCCACGATCAGCTGCCGGCGGGCGATCTCGGGCTGCTGAAGCTGGGCGGCCGGCTGCTCAGCGGGGGCGACCCCCTGGCGCGTGCCGATGAACAGCAGGTGCGCGAGCTGTTCGCGCCCTACGGCGAGTGGGCGGGCCTCGCCGCCGCGCACATGATCGGGCTGTGAGCTAGCGGCGGCTGGGCGCTCGTTCGCGCTCGACGAGCAGGGCGAAGGTCGGACAGGCGCGCGCCGCGCGCATCGCGTGCGCCAGCACGGCGCCGCTGACTGGCGTCTCGTCGACGATCGGGTAGCCCCACTCGTCCAGCGTGACTCGCTCGGGAAGCATCTCGGCGCACATCCCGTGCGCCTCGCAGGTGATCGGGTTGACACTCACGCGATGGCTCACGAGCGGGAACCCAGCAGGGACGGACGCCTGGGCGGAGGATCCGGCGCGATCTCCCGCCGGGGCAGCGGCAGCTCCTCGGGGGACGCGCACCGCTCGCATGGGCCGTGCCGCGCGTGCTCGGCGAACTCCGCGCGGAAGGTGTCCATGGCGCTCAGCAGCACGTTCACGCTGCCGTCGGGATGCCGGCAGGCACCACGCCGTACGACCATCGAGCCGAGGCGGTCGATCCGCTGCGTCGCGCGTGCCCCGGCACGGCCCTCGGCGATCTGCTCGATGCTCGTCGCCAGCGCATCGAGGCCGTGCAGGCAGGGGCCGCACTGACGGGCGCTCTGATCGGAGAGCCAGCGGGCGAGACGGGCGGTCTCGGCCACCGGGCAGGCGCTGTCGGAGAGCAGCAGGATGACGCCGGCGCCAAGCGAGGCACCGTGCGCTGCCAGGTGTTCGTTGGACAGCCCGAGCCCCCGGAGGCGCTCCGCGCCGATAAAGGCTCCGGCGTAGCCGCCGAGCAGGGCGCCGCGCAGGACCGCGGTCGTCCCGCCGGCAGCCTCGATCAACGAGGCCAGCGAGGCGCCGTGCTCGACCTCATAGACGCCCGGGTAGGCGACCGGTCCCGAAAGCGTCACCAGAGCCGAGCCCGGCTGCGTCGGCGTGCCGAGCTGCCGGAACCACGGCGCTCCGTGGCGGGCGATGAGCGCGATGTGCGCGAGGGTCTCGGCGTTGTTGACCAGTGTCGGGCGGCGCCGCAGGCCCCGCTCGAAGGGCATCGGCGGCGTGAACAGCGGCTTCGCCGGCCCGCCGCCGAGGTGGTTGATCACCGCGGTCTCCTGTCCGGCGACGTAGTGATCGGGCAGCGTCTCAACGCGCACGCGCGGCGAGCGCTCGACGGCGCCGTCGTGAGCTCGCGTGGCGCGTTCCCCGAGTGCCGTACGCAGGCTCTGCGCACTCGCACGCGCCGACTCGGATACGCAGACGATGAGCTCATCCGCGCCCACCGCCTCGGCGGCGAGCAGGCCGCCGTCGAGCACAAGGTGGGGCAGCGTCTCGAGCAGCGTGCGGTCCTTGAAGCTCGCCGGCTCGGCCTCGACGGCATTGGCGATCACGATCGCCCGCCCGCGGGAGCCGGCAACGGCGCGCATCTTCGTGGCCGTCGGAAAGGCCGCGCCGCCGCGGCCGAGCAGCCCGGCGCGGTCGATCTCGGCGATCAGCCGCTCGGCGCGCTCCTGATCCTGGCGGCGTCCGCGGCCGCGAATGAGCGGCGGGGGGCCGTGCAGGGCGAGATGCTCACCCAGCCCCATCGCGCCGTCGGAGGGAATGCCGGCGAGTAGCCGCGGCAGCGCCGGGGTCGCCTCGTGCGACGGCGACCGATCGCCGGACAGCGTGGGGGGCGAGGCGCTCATCTCGTGCTCGCGTGTGCGTGCGTGGATTGCGACGGGGGGAGCAGCGACGGCGGCGTCCCGGAGCGCCGCGCCCATTCGGAGCCGAGCGGGCCGCTCGGCAGCCACAGCAGCAGGAACAGCGAGAAGACGCCGGCTCCGCCGAGCGCCGCGGCGCGCCACGCGGCCCGCTCGGGCCAACCGCTGATCACCCTCGCGAGCACCGCTGCCACGACGACCGCCAGGCAGCCCACGCTGAGCGCCATCAACCACACGCCGCCCTTGACGTCGCTGCCGGTGCCGAACCCGTGGAGCAGGGCGATCGGCCAACTCGCGTAGGTGAGCCAGTGGATCGCTCGCCAGCTCGCGAACCCCATCCGCTGGCGCAGCAGGCTCGTGATCGTGACGGCCAGCAGCAGGTCGAAGGAGATTGCCCCGAGTCCCAGCCAGAAGGGACGGTAGGAGCCGGTGAAGGGGATGACGGCGTCGATCAGCGAGATCGGCGCGAAGCTGTCCAGCACCGAGGTGAGGATGTGCGCCACGAGGAAGGCCATCGCCAGCAGCGACACGTTGCGGTGCAGGGAGTCGACGACGAAGCGTGGCCAGCGCGGCGTGCTGAGGCGCTGGACGTCCGCGACGCCGAGCGCGATCGCGACGGTAAGCAGCAGCAGCGCCACCGCGCCGGTGGAGCGTGTCACGTACCAGTAGACGCTCGGCCCGGCGGCCGCCAGCACGGAGGTCATCGTGCGCGCATCTCCGCGGCGTCTTCGGCCGGCCAGCCATCGACGGTGATGACGTTCCCCGCCCAGTCGACGAGGCGCGCCGGCAGCGCCAGCGCAGCGAGCCACTGCGGGGCGGCATCGCCGCGCACGAGCGCGGCCGTGGTCGCGATGTTCGCGTCGGTGCAGTCGGCGGCGGCCACGCTCACGGTGCGCCAGGTGGAGCGCACCGGCTCGCCCGTCAGCGGGTCGATGATGTGATGCATCGTGCGACCGCCGTGAGCCCAGCGCCGGACGGCCGTGCTCGAGGTTGCAAGACCGCCGGAGCGGATCGTGATCGTCTGACCGTCGGCTGACTGTCCGCTGCGGTGATCGTCGGTGACGAGGATGCGCCACCCGGCGGCCGGAGGCGGACCGCACGTCGCGATGTCGCCGCCGAGGCTGACGAGCACCCCACACTCGCCGGCGTGGGAGCCGACCCGTGCGGCACGGTCCGCAGCCCACGCTTTGGCGGTCGCGCCGAGGTCGAGTCGCACCCCGCGAGGCACGAACACGGTGCCCCGTGCGCGATCGACCGCGACGCTGCGCCAGCCGGCGCTCGTGCGGACCGAGATCGCTCGCCGAGCGGGGTACACAGACGCTGCCTCCCCGCGCGCCGGCGGAGGATCGAGAAGTGACCAGTCGCGGTCGTATCCAGCGAGCTCGATGGCCCGGCCGATGGTCGGGTCGACGTCCCCCGCGCTCAGCTCGGCAGCGCGCAGGGCGACCTCGAGCGCCTCGATCAGCAGCGGCCCGACGTCGACGGCTTGCCCCGCGCCTGCGTTGACCGCGGAAAGCTCTGAATCTGAGCGGAAGCGGCTGCACGCACGGTCGACGGCGTCGAGCTCGCTGTGGACCGCGGCGCGCACGTCCTCGAGCGCCGCCTGCTCCGTCGTCCGCACGACAACGCTCGTGCCGAGCGCCTCCCACGCCGACGACGCCGGGTATCCGGTCGTGGCGGACAGGGCCCCCATCTCACGATCCTCCGGAGACCACCGGACCCGAGCTTTCCGGGGCAGGCGCCGCTTCGCGGGGGGGTTCGGGCGTCGCACGCTGGGCTTCCTGCGGCGGCGCTTCCTGGGATGGAGCCTGCTGGGCTTCCTGCGTTGGCGCCGATTGCGGCGGCGGCGATTCCTGCGCCGGGGGCGAAGGCGCCGCCGTTTCAGGCGCCTGTGACGGGGGGGTGAGGGGTTTGGCGGGCGTCGTGGAGCTATGGCTCGCGTGCTTCGTCGCCGCCCTTTTCGCCGAGGAGGACTTGATCGTCTTCCCGGGGAACGCGTTGGCGGCCACGTCGGACAGCACGGCGGTCAGCGCGAGGGAGCCGGCGATCAGCCAGCGGTTCACACGGCGGAGCTGCCGGAGAGCCGCGTCGCGTGTGTGAGTTGTGTGTGAACGCATGATCGCCGTTGGGGGAGCGTCACCCGTTGTGATTGTTGAAGACGCCTGAGGAGTGAAGCCATGCGCCGAACTCGGGAATCACGAGGACGGCGAGCACCGCTCCCGCTACGAGCGCGCCCACGAGCGTCAGCATGCGGCCGCTGCGACCGGCGACGTCCTCGCCGAGCTGTCCCGAGCGGCTGAGGTCGGCGCGCAGAGCGCGTGGCACCCGCGGCAGGTGGGCGAGCACGTGAAGTGCCATGAAGGCGACCCACGCGAAGAAGCTGAGCTTGTGAATCGGAAGAAGCGTGTCTCGTGACTGAGGCCCGGCGAACAGGAGGGCCACGCCGCTGGCGAGCACGACGACCGTCGAGAGGACCACGACCGGCGCGATTGCCCGCAACGGCGCAGCGGGAGGGCCCTTGCGCCGATAGGCCTGGTCCGCCGTGTAGTAGCGCACGAAGCGGTAGCCCGTGCTGGCAAGCTTCAGCGCAACGGGCCCGATCAGCAGCATCCCGACGAACATGTGCAACCACAGGAGCGGTCGAAGCTGGATTATGGTGACGCCGATCACCGCGAGGAGCACGAGCAGCGTGCCTCCCGTCGCGGCCGTCAGCCGTTCGTTACCGGTTGTCCCGCCGCCCGTGAAGCGGCCGCGGCCGCGCACGGATGAGCGAAATGTGGCATGGGCGGTCGTCCTCTGGTCCACGGCCATCTACAGATTGTGCACAGCCTGACTAAGTATCCGGTAACAGACCAATGAGAAATCTCATTGAAATTTTCGGGCAGGAATAGTGACGCGCGCACCGATGCTTATCCTTGGCGTATGACCGACACGCCCCACTCAGAGCTCATGGACCTGGCCGCGTCTGCGTCGCCCGACGGGCAGGAGGAGGCCGTCGCCTCCGGGAGAGTGCTGCTGATCGAGGACGAGCCCGGGATCGTCGACTTCGTGCGGCGGGGCCTGGAGGCGGAGGGCTTCGCGGTCGAGGCGGCGCTGGACGGCGTCGAAGGCGAGCAGGCGGCGCTGACGCGCAGCTTCGACGCGATCATCCTCGACCTGATGCTTCCCGGCAGGGACGGACTGGAGATCCTCGCCTCCGTGCGCCGCAGCACGCCGAGCGTGCCGGTTATCGTGCTCACGGCCCGCGGTGAGCTCGAGGATCGCGTCGCGGGGCTCGACGCGGGTGCTGTGGACTACCTGGTCAAGCCGTTCTCGCTCGCCGAGCTCGTCGCTCGCGTGCGCGCCCAGCTGCGCGTGATCGCCCAGGCCTCGGCGAGCACGCTGCACGGCGAGGACATCGAGGTGGACCTGCTGACGCGCAAGGTGCGCCGCGCGGGCAACCCCGTGCAGCTGTCGACGACCGAGTTCGAGCTGCTCGTCTACCTCGTCCGGCACCAGGGCCGCGTTGTATCCCGCGAGCAGATCCTCGGCTCGGTGTGGGGCTACGAGCACGATCCGGCGACCAACGTGGTCGACGTCTACGTCGGCTACCTGCGCCGCAAGCTGGGCCGGCCCGGCGATCCCGCGCCGATCTTCACGGTGCGTGCCGTGGGCTACCGCCTGGGAAGCGCGACCTGATCGCGATGCGCCTCGGGCCGAGGATGGCCATCGGCCGCCTGGCTCCCGCCGGGCTGCGCTGGCGCCTGGCGGGGTGGGTCGCGCTGGTAACGCTGATCTGCACCGGGATCACGTTCGTCGTCGTCTACCGCGGCACCGGCACGCAGCTGCGACACCAGATCGACAGGGAGCTCTCGGGGGACGCCGGCGAGCTCGCCCACAACCTCTCGCTGGCGGATGCCGCCACGGCCGCGAAGCTCTCGCGCGCCGCCAACCGCTACATACACGACCAGCCGTTCAGCACGAGCTCGACGCTGCTGTTCGCGATCGTGCCGGGCCAGGGCACCAGCACCAACCGGCCGGAGCTGTTCACCCGCAAGGTCCCCGAGCGCGGCGAGTCCTCGGCCGACCAGACGCGTGAGAACGCGGCGGCCAGCCGGCTCCTGAGCGCGCCGATGGGCTACTCGACGCTGTCTCTCCCCGACGTCGGCGAGCTGCGGCTGCTCACGCGGGCGGTTCGGGTCGCCGGAGATCAGACGGTGACGATCGGTGCCGGTGAGCCGCTCGCCGCTGTCGCGCACGCCCAGAGCGGGGTTGCGCAGGCCTTCATCCTCGCCGGCATCCTGGCGCTCGCCGGCGCGATCTTCGCCGCCTACCTGGTCGGCGTGCGCGTCTCGCGTCCGCTGCGGCGGATGGCCGCCGTAGCCGCGCGCGTCGATGCCGGGGACCTTCATCCGCGCATTCACGACGTCGGCGCTCACGGCGACGAGGTCAAGGTGCTCGCCGACGCCTTCAACCACATGCTCGACCGTCTCACCGACGCGTTCGCCGGCCAGCGCGCATTCGTCGCGGACGCCTCTCACGAGCTGCGAACGCCGTTGACGGTGATCCGCGGACAGCTCGAAGTGCTGGCCGCGCAGAGCGACCCGTCCTCCGCCGAGGTGCGCCGCGTGGAGCATCTCGCGAAGGCCGAGATCGCCCGGATCAGCCGGCTAGTGGACGACCTGCTGCTGCTCGCGAAGGCCGAGCAGACGCAGTTCCTGCGCGTCGAGTGGATCGATCTCGCCGCCTACGTGGGCGAGCTGTGGGACGGAATGAGCCTGCTCGCGGTGCGGCGCTTCGAGCTCGGACCGGTCCCGTCCGGCGCCCTGCGAGCCGACCCGGACCGCCTCGCCCAGGCGCTGCGCAACCTCGTCGGCAACTCGATCGACCACACCATCCCGGAGGTTGGCCTGGTGCGCATGCGGGTCGAGCAGGCGCCGGCGGAACGCGTGAGGTTCATCGTCGAAGACGACGGACCGGGCATCCCGCTCGATGAGCGCGAGCGCGTGTTCCACCGCTTCCACCGCACGGACGCCGCGCGCGACCGCGCCACCAGCGGAACAGGGCTGGGCCTGGCCATCGTGCGCGCGATCGCAGATGCGCACGGCGGGACCGTGAAGGCCGGCGAGTCCCCCGAGGGCGGCGCGCGGATCGAGCTCGAGTTGCCCGGCTTCACCCCAGCCTTCGACGATGAACCGGCCGCGGCCGAGCAGGCCGCCGCCGTTCCGGTGACAGCTCAGACCGTCGAGGGGACGCGGTAGCGGCGGGTCCGCGGCTCCTGCTCGAGCAGGCCGACGGCCAGCAGCGTCGTCATGTAGCGATGGGTCGTGCTCGGGCTCATGCCCAGCCGTTCGGCGATGTCCGAGACGGCCAGCGACCCGCCGTCGGCCGGGAAGCAGGCGAGCACGAGCAGTCCGAGCAGCAGCGAGCGCGACAGGCGGGGGCTCTCCGACAGCGCGCGGTACTTGGACGACAGCGTCGACTGGTCTCCCAGGCCGCGCAGCAGCGCCGAGACGCCGTCTTCGCCTGAGGCCTCGCGAACGACCTGATCCACCTGTGCTCGAGTGAGCTCTATCGAGATTGCACTGTCGGTCATCGAGATCTAGCCGCAAACACGGCAAACGCAGCCGAGCCCCCCTCGGCTCCCGTCCGCTCAGTGGCGAGACGAAAAACGGTATGCGAATGGGCCATCTCATCCCCCTGAGGACGTGTTCCCATCCACCCAGCGGGTTGATCATACCGTCGAGGACTGTTTGCGGCAAGTCCAAGATCTGAGACGCGCCCGGCCTGCGGCGATCAGGGCACGACCACGGCCGCCCCGCTTAGGCGTCCGGCGCGGAGATCTTCCAGCGCATCGTTGGCGTTCTCGAGCGCGTAGGTGCTCACGCGAGCCCTGACCGGCACCTGCGGCGCCAGCGCCAGCATCTCCGCGCCGTCCGCGCGGGTGAGGTTGGCGACCGAGCGGATGGACCGCTCCTGCCAGAGGATGCTGTAGGGGAACGCGGGAATGTCGCTCATGTGGATCCCCGCGCACACCACAACGCCGCCGGGCGCCAGCGCTCGCAGGGCAGCGGGGACGAGCGGCCCGACCGGCGCGAAGATGATCGCCGCTTCGAGCGACTCGGGCGGGGACTCGTCGGAGCCGCCCGCCCAGACCGCTCCGAGCTCGCGGGCGAACCGCTGTTTCTCCTCGTCGCCCGCGCGGGTGAACGCGTACACCCCTCGGCCCTGCCAGCGGCAGACCTGCACGAGGATGTGCGCGGAGTCGCCGAAGCCGTAGAAGCCGATGCGCCGCGCGTCGCCGCACATCCGCAGTGCCCTGTAGCCGATCAGGCCGGCACACAGCAGCGGCGCAGCCTGCTCGCTGGTGTAGCTCTCCGGGATCGGGAAGCAGTAGCGCTCGTCCGCGACCGCGTACTCGGCGAAGCCCCCGTCGATGTCGCGACCCGTGAAGCGCGCGTTCGGACACAGGTTCTCCCGGCCGCTCCTGCAGTACTCGCACTCGCCGTCCGTCCAGCCGAGCCAGGGCACCCCGACTCGACGGCCGGAGGACTCGACGGTGCCGACGATCTGATGACCGAGGATGCGCGGCGGGTGACTGATCTCCACCTCGCCATCCATCAGGTGCAGGTCGGTGCGACACACCGCGCACGCATCGACGTGGACGAGCAGCTGCCCAGGGCCCGGCTCGGGTGCCGCGCGCTCCACCGCCCGCAGCGGCTGCCCGACCGTCTCGAAGACCATGGCCCGCACAGCTCACCTACCCAAAGAACAGCTCCGCGGTCTCGTACAGCTCGGGGTCGAGCAGCTTCGGCTCGCGCAGCGCATCCTCGAGTGCCACCTCCACGATGTTCGTCGCATGCAGTCCCACCATCTTGCCGAAGCGCCCGCCCGCGACGGCGTTCATCGCAGCGACACCGAAGCGCGTGGCCAGCACGCGGTCGAAGGCCACTGGCGTCCCGCCGCGCTGGACGTGGCCGAGGATCGTCACGCGGCTCTCATACCCGGTGCGCCGCTCGATCTCACCCTCGAGCGTCACGCCGATGCCGCCCAGCCGTGGATGCCCGAAGGCGTCGGTCTCGGTGTCCTCGCGTGTCTGCAGCGTGCCCTCCTGGGGCACCGCCCCCTCGGCCACGACCACTATCGAGAAGCTGCGCCCGCTCGCATGGCGGCGGCGCAGGTGCGCGACGACCGCCTCGATGTCGAACGGCCGCTCGGGCACGAGGATCGCGTCGGCGCCACCCGCCAGGCCGGCGTGTGTGGCGATCCAGCCGGCGTGGCGGCCCATTACCTCGACGACCATCACGCGGTTGTGGGACTCCGCGGTCGTGTGCAGGCGGTCGATCGCATCGGTGGCGATCTGCACGGCGGTCTGGAAGCCGAACGTCACGTCCGTTCCGCCGAGGTCGTTGTCGATCGTCTTCGGCACGCCCACGATCGGCACACCGTCCCGGTGAAGGCGTAGCGCCACGCCCAGCGTGTCCTCGCCGCCGATCGGGATCAGCGCGTCGACGCCACGCTCCTCGAGCGTCCGGCGCACCGCTGCGGTCCCGTCGTTTCCGTCCGCGTAGGGGTTCGTACGCGAGGTGCCGAGGATCGTGCCGCCGCGCGGCAGGATGCCGGCGGTGCTCTCGCGGGTGAGCTCGATCGCGCGGTTCTCCAGCACGCCTGCCCAACCGTGAAGGAAGCCGACGAACTCGTAGCCGCCCGCCGCAAGGCCCCTCCTGACCACCGCCCTGATCACCGCGTTGAGACCCGGGCAGTCGCCGCCGCCCGTCAGCAGGCCGACCCGTGAAAGCGCTCCGGCGGGCTTGGCTGACCCCGGCGGCGAAGCGGGCGCCACCGTCAGATCCCCTGTCCCGGCAGGAACTCGTTGCTGAACGGCGGCAGCGCGCCGTTGGGGTCGTGTGTCACGAGCTTGTGCGCGAGCATCCAGCTGCCGAACGCCGCCCAGGCCGACGGCTCCTGCCAGCCGAACGGCTTGCTCGCGTCGGCGGGCTGCATCGCCGGGAGTGTCTCCTTGATCGACTCCAGCTGGAGCTTCGGTTCGAGCGACGGGTTCGCCCGGACCAGAGCGGTCGCGGCAGCGGAGGGGTTGGCGCGCACGGAGCGCTCGCCGCGGGTGAGCGCCTGCATGAACCCGCGTAGGTCCTGTCCGCGTGTGCGAGCCTCGTCCTGGCGGACCACGACCACGAGCTCGTCATAGGTCGGCACGCCTGCGCGGTCGACGGGGATCACCGTGGGGTGCCTGTGCATCATGCGCAGCTGGACCCCCTCGTAGTTCCAGAACCCCCCGAGCGTCGCGTCCACGCGGCCGGCGAGCATCGCCGGGACGAGGTTGAAGCCGACGTTCGTTTCCCGCACGCCGAGCGGGTTCACGCCGGCGCTCTGCAGGGCCGTCCGCAGCTCGGCCGCCTGGTAGGGGATGCCGGCGGTGCCCACGCGCTTGCCCGCGAGGTCCGCAACGCGGGCGACGTGCTTGGCCGGAAGGGCGATGATCGACGTCAGCGGACGTTGAACGAGAGCGCCTATCGATACGAGCTTCAGCCCCTGATCACGGGCCAGCAGCAGCTCGGGCTCGTAGGAGATCGCCATGTCGACGCGGCCGGCGGCGAGCAGCTTCAGCGGTTCGGCCGGATCGGCCGGCGCCTGCGGCACGACGTCCAGGCCCGCCGCACGGAAGTCGCCGTGCGCCATCCCCGCATACAGCGCAGCGTGATCCGCGTTCGGAAAGAAGTCGAGCATCACGTTGAAGCGCTTGGTCCCCGCGGCCGATAGCGCGTCCTGCTTGGCGCCGCACGCGCTCAGTGCGACGGCGCATGCGACGGCCGACGCCAGGGCGGGGAGGAGGCGTGACGGGCTTGGCTTGCTCAATGCGGATCTCCTTGGGGTTGGGCGCTCCAGGGCGCCAGGCGGCGTTGGGCGAGCGCCAGAGCGTAGAAGCAGACGATCGCGAACGCGAACAGCACGACGGTGCCAGCGTAGGCGCGCGAGGTCTGGAAGTTGACGTCGGTGATGATCTCGCGCCCCAGCCCCGGATAGGCGCCCGAGGTGGGGGTCGTGGTCTCGGCGATGAACGCGCCGATCACGCCAACCGCCAGCGCGATCCTCGCACCGCTGAGCGCGGCGGGCAGCGCGGCGGGCAGCTCCGCGAAGCGGAACGCCTGCCAGCGCGTCGCATCGAGCGTGCGCAGCAGCTTGGGCTGGTCCGGGTCGACGGCCCTCAGCCCATCGACCGTCGTGACGACCACCGGGAAGAAGCAGATGAGCGCGATCACGACGAGCTTGGGAAACAGGCCGAAGCCCCACCAGAACACGAGCAACACGCCGATCACGGGGATCGGCACGGCCTGCGAGCCGACCGCGAGCGGGTAGACGGCTCGGCGCAGCAGCGGCGACATGTGGATCGCGACCGCCAGCACGAAGCCGCCGGCCAGCGCGAGACCCAGCCCCAGCACGACCTCCTCGGCTGTCACGGCGAAGTTCCTCGCGAGCAGCCCCGCGTTCTCCCACAGGGCGCGCGCCACGCCGTGCGGCGCTGGCAGCAGGTCGGCCTGCACGCCGGCAAGATCGACATACAGCTCCCAGGCGCCGAGGAGAACGAGGGCGAGCAGGACCGCGGGGGCGGCGCGTTCGATTCGGCTGCTCATCGCGAGCGGCCCGCCTCGAGGGCGCCGAGCGCCTCCTCGCGCAGCGCGATCACGGCGGAGTCGGTGCGCGTCCGCGGGCGGTCGATGTGGACATCGAGTTGGGCGGTGACCCGTCCCGGCCTCGGCGAGAGCACCGCGACGCGATCGGCGAGCACGATCGCCTCCTCGACGTCGTGGGTAACGAGCACCACGGTGCGCGCCTCGCGCGCGAGTGTGCGCTCGAGCCACTCCTGCATCTCGCTGCGGGTGATCGCGTCAAGCGCGCCGAACGGCTCGTCGAGGCACAGGACCGGCTTGCCGGACAGCAGCGTGCGCACGAATGCGACGCGCTGGCGCATGCCGCCGGACAGCTCGCCCGGCCGGACGTGCTCGAATCCCGCCAGCCCCACCTCGGCGAACAGCGCCGTGGCGCGGTCGCGTGCCGGTGCGCGGGCGACCCCCGCGATGCGCAGCGCGAGCGCCGCGTTGTCGACCGCGCTCAGCCACGGCAGCAGCAGATCGCGTTGGGGCATCAGCGCCGCGGGCGGGCAGCGGATCGTGCCGCGGTCGGGCGGCTGCAGCCGGCAGAGCAGCTCGAGCAGCGTCGTCTTGCCGCAGCCGCTCGGTCCGACGACGGCCAGCACCTCGCCGTGCGACGCACGCAGGGACACCCCGTCGAGCGCCTCCACACGACTTCCGGCGCGTGCGTAGGTGCGGCTCACGTTCTCGATGAGGATCCCGCCGCAGGAGGCCGCCCTGGAAGGCGACGGCTGTGTGCGGGACTGCAGTTCGGTGGCCACTTCGCTCCCTCCGCAGGCATTACCCCACAGGTTCAAAGGGTCGGCGCAGGTGGAAATCGCTTCCCGTGCGCCATCTCAGCCGGCCTTCCCGCCAGCCCCCCTGGTGTCTGCTCCGTGTCGTGCTGATGCTAGCGCGGGGCCGCGATCACGGGGCGCGTCAGCGCCCGCACGAAGTCCTCCAGCTGGGAGGTCGTCCAGCACTCGAACGCCGTGCAGAACTCCTCGTAGGCCGAGATCACCGAGTCGCCGTAGTTCCAGTAGAGCCGCGGCTCGGGGTTGAGCCAGAACGTGCGCCCGGCGCGCGCCGCGATCTGGGCGAAGACATCGGCGCGCGGGTCCCGCCCGTTGGTGCGTGCATCGCCGAGCACGATCACCGTGGCGCGCGGGTGCAGGTCGTCCTCGACCTGGACGAGGAACTCCGACCACACACGCCCGTAGTCGGTGTAGCCGGAGATGTCCGCTACGCCGGCGTCGCCGGCGATGCGTTCGCTCACAGTCTTGAAGTTGCGCTCGTGTTCGAAGATGTCCGTCACCTCCGAGATGCGCTCGATGAACACGAACGAACGCATCTTGCGGAACGTGTCGTGCAGCGCGTGCAGCACGGACAGGAAGAACACGGACGCCGAGGTGACGCTCGTCGAGACGTCGCACAGCACGTAGATCTCCGGGCGGCGGGGGCGGCGGGGCCGGAACTTCAGGACGACCGGCACCCCGCCGGTCTGCAGCGACGCGCGCATCGTGCGGCGCACGTCGACGTGCGCGTGGCGGCGATGACCGCGGGCCTGCAGCCCCTGGGTGGCGAGGCGCCGGCGCAGCTGCGCGACGACGCGGTGGACGGCCGCGAG
>JAOPZV010000122.1 GCA_025963935.1 Solirubrobacterales bacterium | reverse complement strand
CGGACGGGAAGCTCTGGTTCGTCGACAGCGGCAACCATGCTGGAGGGTCGTCCGTTGGGCGGATGGCGACGAGCGGCGCGATCTCGAGCTCGGACGTCGTCCAGCTGCCGTCCCCCGCATTGGGCCTCGCGGCCACGCTTGGCCCGGACGGGAACATGTGGGTGGCACAGGACGCACAGATCGACAAGGTGCCGGTCGGGGTATCGCTCACGAGCGAAATGACGCCATACGCTCTCGGCAGTGGTACCGGCGGCTACGGGTCGATCGTTCCCGGCCCTGACGGACGCCTCTGGTTCGGCTGGAACAAACAGATCGGCGCGATCACGACCGCGGGCGTGATCAAAGGCTATGAAACGAACTCCAGCACCTCGGTGTCGGGGGTGACTGTCGGCGCTGACGGCAAGCTGTGGTACGGCGAGGGCAACAAGATCGCGCGCATGGACACCGCCGGGAAAACGACCGCCAGCGAAGATTTCAAACTGCCCGCGGGTGACGGCCAGATCAACGGCCTCGTGCTCGGCCCAGACGGCAACATCTGGTTCAGCCTCGGCGTGCCGGCCGCGGTCGCTCGGGTCACACCGGCGGGAGCGATCACGATCTTCCCGACACCGACGCTCAACAGCCTGCCGTTCGGCCTCGCCGTAGGGCCGGACAAACGGATCTGGTTCGCCGAGAGCAACGGAAACGCGATCGGCACGATCCCCACTACCGCGACGTCCGGAGCCGACATCGTCGAGTACCCGCTCGCCTTCAGCAACACGAACCCTCTCTACATAGCCGCCGGGCTAGACGGGCGGATGTGGTTCAACCTTTTCAACCGCGGGGCGCTCGGGGCGATCACCACCAACGCAGCGCCCCCGGGGGCGCCCTCCGGGGGCGAAACACCCGTCGGCACCTTGCCTGGCATCGGCTCCTCGCCTGGCATCGGCTCCTCGCCTGGAGTGGTGTCGACACCGCCGTTTCCGCGCCTGCCGGCGATCGTTGGCTGCGCCGCGAACAGGTTGATCCTCACCGACGTGTTTCCGCAGGTCGGCAAGACCCAGGTTCTCGGAGTCGCGCCCGCCGCGGCGATCGGCAAGAAGGTGACAATCATCTCGTCCTGGAACGGCAAGCCGGTGACCACCACAACGGTCCGGGCAGACTTGTCCTTCAAGGCCACCGTAGCCCTGCCTCCGCGGTCACTGCGGTTTACCAACCGTGCTCTCTACGTCGCGAAGCTCGGTTCGGTCCGTAGCGGGGCCCTGAAGTTCGCCCGCCGCATGTACACCACTTCGGTCACGGCCGCGGGGCGCACGATCACCTTCGGCGGGAGCGTCACCCCGCCCTTCGCAAAGCAACTCGAGCCAGTCACGATTCGAGCGGCGGCCTCGTGCGCGGCGGCACCCAATGGAACGATCGTGGCGAAGGCCAGCCTCACACGCAGCGGGACTTTCAGCGCGACGCTTCAACTGCCTCCGTCGCTCCAGAGCGCGCCGAGGCTCTACCTGCAGGCGCAGACCAGAGTGCGTCAAAACCAGCGCAGCAGCAAGACCTATCCGACATTCACGCTCATCCGCGGCGTGCAACTCACCCCATAGCGCTGTCCAGCCCACACAGGTTGTGCAGGCGACTCCAGCCGGCCTGACTCAACGGGCCGCTCAAGGTACACCCGGACCGCGGCCGCTACTACTGGATCGGCAGCCATCGGCTCTTCGCCACCGTGCGGGTGACGGCCTTCTTCGGCGGGGGGCAGACCGCGTCCTCTTCCGCTCGCGTGCACGTCCGCCCAGGCTGGGGGTAAAGCTCGTCAACGTAGTTTGGCGGCTGGCAGCGAACCTTGACCTTCCGCTCCGGCTTGGTGGGGCTCTCGGCGGCCTGCTCTAGGCGTCTGAAGAGGTCGGCTCCTCCCGCATCCGGAACAGGTCGGAGAGCCAGATGTGGAGGTCGGCACCAAGCGCGACCAGGTCGGGCTCGGCCTGTTCGTCGAGCGCGTCGGATGCGAGCTGCCTAACGGCGTAGACCGCGGCGATGTAGGCGCTCCATGGCAACTCGGCCGTCGCCTCTTGGCCACGGATGCGGATATCGAGCTCGCGGTTGAAGGCCGCGAAGAGCTTGAGCGAATCGCGTCGCCGCTCGCGCGCAGCCGCGTCAGTCTGGTCGGTCGACGTCCTCGCCGGGTTCGGGCATCCGGCCGCCGATCTCGGTGTATTTCATGAGTTCTTCGCGGCCCGGGCTGTCGATCGAGGCTGCGCCTGGTCCTGCGCCGCGCGTCCACCAGAATCCCGCGGCGAGCACCACGACGACCGCCACGACGATCACGATTGTCAGCACGGCTTCTGCTTACCCTCCTAGACCGGTTTGGAACAACCCGCGGCAATGGCGAAGGTGCCTGTGCGCGTGATCCCTGAGCCCTGGATGTGGGGAGCGGGGTGGACGGGGTGGGGTGTCGCCACGAGGCTCGGGCCGCCTGGTGGGGCGGCCCGAGCTGGTGTGGTGTGGTGTGGTGTGGTGTGTGGTTGTTAGGGTGCGAGCATCCCGGCGTTGGGGGGCGGCGCGATTACCCTGTATGCCCGGAGGCCGGTGGCGGTGAAGTTGCTGTATAGGGTGCCGATGCCGGTGGCGATCATGTAGCTCTCGTT
>JAOPZV010000083.1 GCA_025963935.1 Solirubrobacterales bacterium | reverse complement strand
CCGCACGTCTCACGCGGGAACCAGCTCGACCGCGGGTTCGAGAGAGGGTGCGCCGGAGCGCAGAAGCAGGCCACAAACGGCGGCGCCGGCGGCGAAGATCGCCGCCGCCCACCAGAAGGCGGTGGTGTACCCATGCACGGCTGCCTGCGCCGCCACGACCGGAGATGCTGCCTTCCCGGCGAGGAAGGTGGTCGTGGCGGTGCTCGCCACCGTATTGAGCAGCGCGGTGCCGAGCGAGCCACCGACCTGCTGGGCCGTGTTGACGGTGGCGGAGCCGACCCCGGCATCGTCTCCGTCGACGCCGAGCGTGGCGGTGCTTATCGCCGGCGCGGAGACGAGACCGACGCCGACGCCCAACACGAGGAGCCCTGGCAGCACGTGAGCGGCGTAGGTGCTGTGCGTATCGAGCCCGGTGAAGAGAACCATCCCAATCGCCGCCAGGAGCAGGCCGGTTGGCACGAGCAGGCGGGGGCCGAAGCGCGGCAACAGGACGGTGCTCGACGTTGTGGAGCTGGCAATCAGGACGCCGATCATCGGCAAGAACGCGAGGCCCGTCTTCACAGGGCTGTAGGCAAGCGTCTGCTGCAGGTAGTAAGTGAGGAAGAGGAACACGCCGAACATGCCGACCGTCATCGTGAGCGTGGCCAGTAGGGCGCCGCCGCGGTTGCGATTCGTGATGATCCAGAGCGGCAGCAACGGGTGCTCGGAGCGGCGCTCGAGCGCGATAAAGACTGCGAGGAGCGCCACGCCGGCGGCCAGGAAGCCCAGTGTGCTCGATGCGCCCCAGCCGCTCCTGTCCGCCTGCGAGAAGCCGTAGACGAGCGCGAACAAGCCGACGGATGCGGTCAGCGTGCCCCGGAGATCGAGCCGCGGCCTGGCGTGACTCGAGTGCTTGGACAGCAGCAACAGGACGCCGGTCACCGCGACCGCGGCGAAGACGAGGTTGACGTACAGGCTCCAGCGCCACGACAGGTACTGGGTCAGGACGCCGCCCAGCAGGAGACCGATCCCGGCTCCCGCCCCGGCAATTGCGCCGAACACCCCGAACGCCTTACCGCGCTCCTTCGGCTCGGTGAAGATGGTGGTCAGCAGTGAGAGCGCAGCGGGAGCCAGGATCGCAGCGAAGACGCCCTGAACCGCGCGTGCTGCAATCAGGATGTCGAAGCTCTGGGCGGCACCCCCGACGGCGGAGGCGAGGGCGAAGCCGACCAGGCCGGTGACCAGGGTTCGCCTGCGCCCGAATAGGTCCGACAGCCGGCCGCCGAGCAGCAGGAGGCTGCCGAAGGCAAGCGTGTAGGCGGTCACCACCCATTGGCGGCTGCTGTCCGAGAAGTGCAGGGCATGCTGTGCCGAGGGCAGGGCGATGTTCACGACCGTCGCATCGAGCACGACCATCAGCTGGGCAATGCACAGGACGGCGAGGATCAGCCAGCGCCGGTCGTGGTCCGCTGAGTGCGCCATCAGGTCGGCTTGTTCGCGAGTGGTGGTCGGCATCGGCGCTCTCCTTCAGCACGGGCAAGATTGCAGAGTCTGCATTTATAACAGGACTGCAAGCATATGTCAACACCGAGTGCAGAATTGCTTTCTGTGTAGATCGACTGCTACGCTTCAGCGCATGGAAGCCTGCAATGCCAGCGAGGTCCGCCCGGGACTACGCGAGCGCAAGAGACGCAAGAGGCGCGAGACGATCATCGAGGTCGCGCTGGAACTGTTCGTCGAGCGCGGCTACGAGGAGACGACGGTCGCTGAGATCGCCGATGCCGCCGAAATCTCTCCGCGGACGATCTTCGCCTACTTCCCGAGCAAGGAGGACATCCTCTTCTACGACATGCCGGAGATGCTGGAGCGCCTCGCGCAGGTGCTCCGAGATCGCCCAGAGGGAGCGACCGCACTCGATGCATTGCGCGATTTCATCGCGGAAACGCTGAGTCCGGCCAGCGAGGAGGCGCACAACGTCGCGCTTCGCAGGCGAATCGTCATCGCCGCCAACGAGACGCTGCGCCGAAACGAGCGCGCCCGCTTTGCCCCGTTCGAGCGACTGATGGCCGAGGCGATCGCAGAGGACCTCCACGCCGGCCCCGACGACATCCGTCCCCGGATGATCGCCGCCGCCCTCGCCACCGCCCTCAGCGCCATTCGCGACCACGACCGGGTCACCTCGCCCGAGCTAGCCTCACCACAGCAGGTAATGGCGGCGATCGACGACGTGATGGGCTTCCTACGCGGCGGCCTTGAGGCGATCCGGCACGACTGACGCACGTCCTGAAACCGCGAGTTCCTGTGACCCATCAGGGCCACAGGAATGACCCTCTGCGGTCAGCCGCAGCCGGTGTTGTTGCCGCACGAAGAGCACGTGTAGCAGGAGCCCGTCCGCTGCATCATGCCTCCGCACTGGCTGCAGGCCGGCCCGAGGTCGAGACCCTGGAGCCGGGCCGGGACCACCGGCGGTGAGTCGGTGAAGGAGGCTGCGGCGGGAGCGCTCTCGCCACTCGCGGCGGAGGCCTTTGAGCCTGCACCCTGCGGTCCGTTGTCCGCGTTGTCAGGGCCGGCGGTGTCGGAGGTGAGCACCGACTGCACAGCCTCCTGCGCCGCCTTGCGCGCGCGGACCTCCGGCGTGAGGATTCCGAGCTCCTCCTGGGCGTCGGTGTCGAGGAAGCGCGAGGCCAGCCAGCGCATGATGTAGTCGGGCATCGACTTGGCGAACGGGATCTCCGTGTTGCCGGTGATCCCCTCGGGCTCGAAACGCATGTAGCTGAACTTCTGCACGAGCGTTTCGAGCGGCACCCCGTACTGCAGGGCGATCGAGATGGCGGTCGCGAAGGAGTTCATCATCCC
>JAOPZV010000070.1 GCA_025963935.1 Solirubrobacterales bacterium | reverse complement strand
GATACTCGGGCTCCTTTCGGTGGTGGCGATCTTCGCGCTGACGACGCTCGGGACGGACGTCAGGGCCGCTCTGGGAACCGCCGCCGAAACTCTCGCGGGCATCTAGGGCACGACGGTTCGTGCCTGGCGCATCCCGGCAGCGACGAGGGCATGCGCTCGACGGCCAACGGTCCCGCGAGAGTAAAGCAGAGATCATGCAAACGCCGCCCTCTCTGACTCACGCACGCCTCGACACGTCGGCCGACACTCAACCTTCGTCTAGGTCGAACTAGAGCTTCGTCTCTTCTACGTGTGGGGCGTCGCTACTTACGATCCGGGTTGAAGCAATCAGCACAGCCGAGTCGGCGGCTATGAGCTAACAAAGCTCTGCCATCGAATCGGCCAGCACGGTCAACAGCCTTGGGGGCGGTTAGTCGCCGGGCACGACGCTGCGAGAGGGGGTGAATCAAAATATGTTGAACGAGATCAAGCACTTCGCAACGTCGCTGATGGCACGCATGATGGTGGCGAAAGAGGAGGGGCAGGCGCTCGTCGAGTACTCACTGATACTGGCGCTCATCTCGGTCGTGGCCATCCTCGCCCTGACGACGATCGGTACGGACGTCAAGACGGCGCTGGAAAGTGTCGTCACGGCACTCGGAGGCGTCTAAGCCACAACCACTCACCCAGGTGCCGTCCCGCGCGAAACAAGGTGCACTGCAGGCTCGGGGCGGCACTTGGCTGCTGGAACAATAGTCATTCGCACCACCCACACCGTTTTAGCCATGAACAACCGTCGACACACATACCGCACACATATTGCGAATCCGCCCGCCGTGCGCATCCGGGCGGTACCCATGCGCGCCCGCGTGATGGCCACCGCAGAGCAGGGTCAGGCGCTGGTGGAGTTCGCCCTCGTCCTCCCACTACTTCTCCTGGTTCTCTTTGGCATCGCGCAGTTTGGCCTCGCGTACAACGTCACCAACGACGACACGCACCTCGCGAACGAGATCGCGCGATTCGCGGCGGTCAACGAAAACCCTGGAGAAGGCAGCAGCCAGACCCTGCAGAGCTGGGGCAAGGCGCAGGCTGATCAGTACGCCCTGCAACATGGGGCCACGATCTGCATCAGCTTCCCGAACGGAAGCGAAATCGGGGCCCCGGTGAGGGTCGAAATGAGAAACGCAGTCAAATGGCTCCCCATCGTACCGGGCGCCGAAATGACGGTTTCGGGGGTTGCCTACATGCGTATCGAGGGGCCGCCCTCGCGTTATAGCGCGGGGTGCGCATGAGCCACTCGGGGCGTATCTCGGAGCTCGCCGGCGACCAGCGAGGCGCGGTGCTCGTCATGTTCGCACTGTTCGCTCCGGTGGCCATCATCCTGGCCGCCTTTACGATCGACGCCGGGAGCTGGTTCCTGCACAAGCGCCACCTGCAGGTGCAGGCCGACGCCGGCGCGCTGGCCGCAGCTCAGGCCTTCCAGCCCTGTGTCGACGAAGCGATCTACAAGCTCACCGGCCAGTACGGCGGCGCCGGCTCCGTGAGCACACCCGCAGGCACGGTCAACTCGAGCAGGCCGCTGTACAACGTTCAGACGGCGGGCACGTTGCCGTCGAACATCCACGAGGTGATCAACTCGCAGACGTACTTCGGCCAGTCCAGCCCGGTGGACACGACCGCCAGTACCCAGCCGCCGTGCACCCCGAGCAACCAGATGGTCGACGTCAAGCTGACCGAAACCGGTCTCCCCTGGTATTTCCGACCAATCGCGTCGATCTTGAAAGCCGTGCCGTACATCAACGCTCACGCACGCGTGGAAATCCTTCAGGAGAACGTGGCGAGCAAAGTCGAGCCCCTAGCCATCGCCGATACGGCCCCGGTCGCCGCTGCGGCCTATTTCGTGGACGAGGACCACAACAATTTGGAACTCAAGAAGACGGCGCTCTCAGATCTGGGGGCGAACAAAGAAGGTCAGGAGATCTGGAGCAACGCCTCGGTCCCCGTCGAACTCGCGATCAACCATCCCCACATCGGTGTCGTCATCGCACTTAGCGGCAACAAGGCCGACACGACATGCGGCGATCCAGGGGTCGAATGCTTCGGCCGAAAAACGGAAAGCGAACGACCGACGCTTCAAACGGCGGAAGCCCTGCTCCATATCGCCGGGTACGCCAATGCCGGCACGGGCACACTGGCGGCTCCGCTGGCTCGACAGGTGACCCTATCGAACCCGGCGCCCGGCACGTGCACGGACGGCTACTTCTCGATCTCGGCTATCAGTTGCACCCTTACGGTGTCCGCGAAGGTCGACTACGGCAGCACGAACCGTACGGGAGTCACGGTCACGCCGATAGTGGGTGGAAAAGCGGGCACGCCGCTGGCCTTCGAAACCGCCACCGGGCTGTGGACCGGAGCGACCACGTTGTCGCCGAGCACCGGATCAAACGAAGTGAACCTGCTCGTCAAGTGCAAAAAGGAAACGACGTCCGCGTGCCCGGCCGTCGCGACAGAAGCCACGATCAAAGATGTCCAGCGCGTGTTCGCCGCGGGCGCGGCACACTCGGGCACGATCAAGGGCGCCTGGATCTCCGAGGTCGGAGGCCTGCCGCAGGACGCCGATTCTTACGAGGTGTGCGAGGCCCAGGACGGCAACAGCTGCACTCATAGACTCGTGGCGACCGTCGATGTCGCCGGCAGCCTTGCGAACGCCGCCGGCTTTAGCGATCCGCTACACCAGCTCCGCTGGGAAGGAAGCCAGGGGGTCAGGGTGGGATGTCCGCCACCATCGTCACCGTCCGGCAGTGAATATCGGGAACGGCTCGAAGGGGGATGCGCCGGCAGCTATACGATCAACACGTCGAACCCCAACTGCACGGTCAACAAAAGCCCGTACGACTGTGTATCGGCCGGGCTTCCCGGCAAAGACACGGGACCGACCCGGCAGGGCATCGACGAACGGATCGAACACAAGCCCGGGACGCATTTCTACTGCCCAAGTAGTTGGCAGAACAACAATGGTGGCGGAGTCCCGATCATCCCCGCCAACGACTCGCGGGTCGTAGAAGTGTTCGTCATGCCGTATGGCAGCATCAATGCACAAGGGCAGGCAGTGCTGGGGTCGGGAGAGGTCCCGATCCAGAACTTCGCGGCGTTCTACGTCACCGGCTTCCCCGGCGACAGCTGTAACAGCGATCCAAGCACCGGAAGCGCTGAAATCGTCGGGCACTTCATCAAGTACATCAGCACCGTAAACAACGGTGGTGGACAGAAATGCGCGCTGAACTCCTTTGGGGAGTGCGTGGCGGTCCTCACGAGATAAGGAGCAGCACACCGTGGAACTCACAGGCAAGAACTACACGCGCAACGACTGGCGCAAGCTGCTGTCGACGCGCCGGGGCACCATACTGGTGGCGACGATCTGCGCACTTGTCGCGGGTGGCATCCTCGTCGTGGCGATGAACCGCTACCGCCAAACGGTCAACACGGAAGGTAACCAGCAGACCGTCCTCGTGGCCAGCGGCGCAATTCAGAAGGGAACATCGGGCGATGCGATCGCCAGCGGGCAGCTCTTCAAGCCGACCTCGATCGCGACCAAGCAGGTCAGCGCAGGTGCGATCGCCGACACGGCGCAGCTACACGGCCGGGTCGCGGCGGCCGACATCGCTCCCGGCCAGCAGCTGACCGCCGCCGACTTCACCGGAAACGGCGGGCTGCCGACCCGGCTGGCCCCTGACCAGCGGGCGATGACAATCACGATGGACTCGGCGCGTGGGATGGTCGGTCAGGTCCACGAAGGAGACCACGTCGACGTGTATGCCGATCTCGAACTGGGAGGCGGCCGAAGCTCGTCCGTGACGCGCCTGCTGACGTCCGACACGGAGGTGCTCAAAGCCGGCAGCAGCGGCGGCGGGGCGGCCCTTGGCGGCGGCAACCCGCAGAGCCAACAGAGCAATGTGACGCTGAAGGTGAGCGACAGCCAGGCTGGTGCGCTCGCGTTCGCGGCGGACAACGGCAAAGTGTGGCTGATCCTCCGCCCGGCGAACGCGACGTCGCCTAATGCGTCCTCGACCGTCACCGTGCAGTCGCTGCTCCTGAGCCGCGGCCCGATCGGCGCCGGGGGCTCGAAATGAGGGCGGCAGCGCACGCGCGCGTCGTCCTCGACGATCGGGTCGACCGCACCGCGGTTGAGATGCTGCTCAGCTCCAGCCCTCAACTCGGCGTGCTCGATTACCTCGACCTGCGCGAGGTCGAGCACGCCAATGGCGACGCCGGCGACGCCCTGATCGTTGCGTGCGCGAGCTTCACGCCCGCAATCGGCGAGTACGTGCGAGCGGCCAGGCGCCTGTATCCCGGGCGGCCTGTGCTGCTCGTGTGCACGTCTGAGACAAACGGCTACGTCTCCGAGGCGATCGAGTCTGGTGTCGACGACATCGTCACCCTGCCGCCCGACGCGGATCCGCGGGTAGCACAGGCGATGTCGCGCCAGCTGGTGTTCACACTGGAGAAGGCGATGGCCCGCCGGCGGGACGAGCGCACGATCACGGGGCAGAAGCTCGGAAGGATGATCTGTGTGCTCGGCCTGAAGGGCGGCGGCGGCAAGACGCTCACTGCCTCCAACCTCGCCGCATCCCTGGCGGACGCGGGCCACAGCGTCGCCCTGGTCGATCTCGACCTCCAGTTCGGCGACGTTGGACTGACGCTCAGCATGAGTCCCGAGCGCACCCTGTACGACCTCGTGCGATCCGGCGGCTCGCTCGACGCCGAAAAGCTGGAGGACTTCCTGACGGTTCATCCGTCCGGGGTCAGGGCGCTGCTGGCGCCCGCGCGTCCCGACCAGGCAGGTGTCGTCACGGCCGACTTTCTGAAGGACGTCTATCCGCTGCTGCGGGCGATGCACGAATTCGTGATCGTCGACACGCCGCCCAGCTTCACTCCGGAGGTGATCGGGGCGGTGGACGCGTCAACGGAGATCTGCATCGTCGCGATGCTCGATGCGCTGTCGCTGAAGAACAGCAAGCTCGGGCTGGAGACCCTCGAGCTCATGGATTACAGTGGGCGCGTCCGGTTCGTGCTCAACCGTGCCGACTCCAACGTCGGCATCTCGAGGCAGGACGTAGTCGGCGTCATGGGAAGGACGCCCGATGTCCTGGTGCCCTCGGATCGCAACATCACCCGGTCCGTCAACCAGGGCGAGCCGATCGTGCTGCTGCATCGCCGCTCCGAGGCAGCCCGTGCCTTCAACGCCTTGGCGGACCTGTACATCGCCGACCAGGGTCCGGCGGCCGACGGCGGAGCGCCCCAGCGCCGCCGCAGGCTGTTCCGGCGGGGAAGGTAGGTGGTTGCGATGGAGCTGCACGAACGTCTCGCCTCCTCCCCTGTCAGCGAGGTCGCACAGCGCGGCCACGACCCGTTCGCCGAGCTCAAGAACCGCATCCACCTCGGCGTGATCGAGGACCTGGGCCGCCAGATCTTCACCGAAGACATCGACCAGGCCGAGTTGCGCCCGAAGGTCGTCGAGGAGATCCGCGGGCGCTTGAGCCAGGAGTCCCGTCTCTCGCGCGAGGATCGCGAGCGCCTGGTCGAGGAGCTCACAGACGACATCATGGGTCACGGCCCCCTCGAGCGCCTGCTGGCCGACGACACGGTCTCGGAGATCATGGTCAACGCCCCGAACGATGTGTGGATCGAGCGGGAGGGAATCCTCCACAGGACCACCGTGCGGTTCACCGACGAGTCCCAGCTCAGGCGCATCATCAACAAGATGGTCGCCGAGGTCGGGCGGCGCATCGACGAGGGCCAGCCGATGGTCGACGCACGGATGCCCGACGGCAGCCGTATCAACGCCATCATCCCGCCGCTTTCATTGTCCGGGGCGCTGCTCACGATTCGAAAGTTCGGAGCCGAGCGACTGAACATCGACGCGCTGGTGCGGCTCGGCACCCTGACACCGGAGACCGCCGACCTCCTTCGCCGCTGCGTCGAGGCCCGGCTGAACATCCTGATCTCAGGCGGCACGGGTGCCGGCAAGACGACGCTGCTCAACGCCATGTCAGCGGCGATACCCGACTCCGAGCGGATCGTGACGATCGAGGACGCAGCCGAGCTCCGGCTGGCACAGCGGCACGTGCTGCGCCTCGAGTGCCGTCCCAAGAACATCGAGGGAGAAGGCGAGGTCGCGATTCGAGACCTCCTTCGCAATACGCTACGGATGCGTCCCGACCGCATCGTCGTCGGCGAGGTGCGCGGCTCCGAGGCCCTGGACATGCTGCAGGCGATGAACACCGGCCATGATGGCTCGCTGTCGACGATCCACGCCAACTCGCCCCGGGACGCCCTCGCGCGCGTGGAGACGATGGTCCTGATGGCCGGCTACGACCTTCCGCTCCGGGCGATCCGTCAGCAGAGCGCGGCCGCCC
>JAOPZV010000040.1 GCA_025963935.1 Solirubrobacterales bacterium | reverse complement strand
CCGGCGCGCCCACCCGTGTCAGAGGCCTGGCAGCTGCTCGTAGGTGACAGCGGTGCGGGTGCAGCCATTGCGTCCAAGCACCCACTCGAGGGCCATGATGTGACGCGGGTGCTCGAGGTCGGCAGGGTGCAGGTCGACGCGCAGGGTGTGCGACGGCAGCAGAGAGCCGGCGCGTACCAGCTGCGGCGACAGGGCCCGACCGAACGGGCCGGCCGCGAAGCTCCAGGCCGGGGACAGCCCCGCTGACCCCGCCGCCGTGTGCACCCGCAGCAGGCCGGCCCACCAGCGGAACCTGCCTTTGAGGGTCTGCCGCAGTGCCGAGGTGTAGGCGTAGGAGGGCGCCACGAAGCCGTCCGGCTCGATGCCGGCGAGCTTGAGCACCCGCCAGCCTGCATGGACGGCGCGGCGCGTCTCGGCACTGTCGAGTCCGACGAACTCGCCCGGGCTGTGGCCTTGGGCACGCGCGATCAGCTCGCGCGGGGAGGCGCCGCGATGCCCCGAGAGGTGGTGAAAGCCGTGCTGGGCGATCGAGTCGCCCCGGCGGCGCCTGTCGGCCAGCCAGTCGACCATCTCCGGGGAGCGCTCGCCAACCGGATGCAGGTCGCGCGCGGGTATCACCAGCAGCGTGACGTGGTCGACGCCGTGGTCATCGAGCCAGTCCCGGATCAGCGCGCAGCGCTCGAAGGTCGCCGGCTCGATTCCGTGTACGGCGACCGCGATGGTGCGCGCTCGGCGCCGTGTTGGGGCGCGCCGGGTCGCACGCGAATCATGCGCTCGGGTGCGCATCGCGACCTACGCGGCCCGGCCACTCGCGCCTTGGCGCGGCTGCCGTTGCGCGTCATGGCGAGCGAGCGCTCGCTGATAGCCGTCGGCGAGGCGCTCGAGGGTCCGCTCCCAGGTGCGCGCGCGCGCCGCGACCAGTGCAGCGGTGGCCAGCCTGCGGCGCAGCGGCCGCGACGCGGCGAGCTCGAGCATCGCGGCCGCCAGCTGCTGGGCGTCGGCCGGGCAGAGCAGGCCGCTCACGCGGTCCTCCAGGAGCGACAGGGGGCCGCCCTCGGCAACGGCGATCACCGGTAGCCCGCTCGCCTGGGCCTCGAGGATCACCTGACCGAATGTGTCCGTCGCGCTCGGGAACGCGAACATGTCTGCGCTCGCATATGCGCGCGGCAGCTCGTCGCCCTCCAGCCAGCCAAGGAACGTCGCGGACTCGGCCAGACGTTCGCGCAGGGCCTCCTCGGGGCCGCCGCCGGCGAGGACGAGATGCAGCCGTGGATCGCTGACACGGGCGAGCTCGAACGCGTCGGCGAGCAGCTCGACGCCCTTCTCACGGGTGATCCGGCCGCTGTAGAGGATGTTGATGGATCCCGGCAGCAGCGACTGATCGCGCAGGGATGGGTGAAAGCGCGAGGTGTCGACGCCGCGGTCCCAGCGCTGCACGCGCTCAGGCGGCATCCCGATCGCGGCCAGCGCGCCATCGGCCGCGGGGCTCGGCGACAGCACGACGTCGCAGGCGTTATAGAAGGCGCCGACCGCCATCGCCATCGCCTCGGCGGTCGCTGGGTCGCCCGAGCGCAGGCGGGCGTAGGCGGAGAGCTCGGTGTGGTAGCTGCCCAGCAGCGGCAGCCCGAGGGCCCGAGCCACGAGCGCCCCTGCTACGCCGGCCGGCCCGGGCGAGCAGACGTGGATCGCGTCGAAGCAGCCGTCAGACAGCGTCTGGACCGCACCGGGCAGGCTCGGGACGCCGATGCGCAGCCCGGGGTAGAACGGCACGTCGATCTCGGCGACGGCCGGCAGGCGGCGATCCACCTCGGGGTCGGTGCCGACGACCTCGATCTCAAAGCCGCGGACCCCGCGCTGGCGGATCTCCTCGATCGTCCGGGTCACGCCGTGCGTCGAGCCGATGCCGTCCGCGAGGATCGCGACACGCGGGCGCTGGCCGTCCGTGCGGCGGCCGTCGGCACGCCGGTCGGAGCCGAGCGCGCCGGCGTAGGGGATCGCCCGCAGCTTGGCCTGCTCGTTGGCGAGAAACGCCGTCGCGGGGGCGTACGGGATCGCAGCGATGCAGGCTTCGAAAAGGCCCTCGGCGGCCGGCAACACCTCATCCATGCCGCCTGCTGCGCCGACCGCCACCGCGACCGCGGCGCGCAGCTTGCGCTCGTGCGCACGGCAGGAGCGGCGGTAGAGGTCGGCGTGGCTGAAACCGTCGTCCTGCATGTAGGCGAGAAGCCCCTGCTCGTCGAGGTGGTCGAGCTCGACCGCGCTCAGCCATGCCCGCAGCAGGCAGCGGGCGTCCTCCGGCGCGACCCCGACATCGCCGCCGCCCTCGCGAGCATCGCCTTCGCTCAGCAGGCGGCGCATCATGACCAGCACCCGTCTGGGATCCGGTCGCACGCCTGCTACTCCCCGGCCCCCTCCGAGCGAGCGGGCGGCCAGGGCGATCGCGGCGTGCGCCCACTTCGCCGCGCTGCCCTCCTCGCCTCGCGCGAGCACGTCTCCGGCGCGCATGTGCGCGAGGAACTCCGCGGGCGTGGCGGCCTCGGGCGACTCCGTGTAGGTCCGTCCGATGTCGACCCCGGCGTGGTCGTCGCTGCCGCCGATGCCGATCCCGTCACGGGTTGCGACGTAGGTCGCCGCCGGCCGGTTCAGCTCGCGCGGGCGCGCCCCGTTGCGGATCTCCCACACGCCGAAGAGCTCGGCCAAACGCCGCCGGTGGCGTGCGCTGAGCGGCGCCGCGACGGTGTAGTAAGGGTGCGCCAGAGCGCAGGTGATCTCTCTGTCGTACATGTACGCCGCGCACAGCTCGACGTCGCCGCGGTGGCGCTGAAGCCAGTCGTGATCGTCGGGGGAGATCCCGTAACAGAGGACGTGGACCGCCTGCGGCTCGCCGCGGAAGTGCGCCGTCAGCTCCTCCGAGACGAACACGTCCGGGCGATCGGCGATCTGCAGAACACCCTCGATCGAGTCGTGATCGGTGATCGTTACGAAGTCCATCCCGCGTCGCTTGGCGAGCTCGTAGACCTCATCCGGCGGCGTCGCGCACTCGGGCAGCCCCGCCGCGCGCTGTACGCCGAGCCTGGACAGCTGTGACGCGGCCGAGTGGCAGTGCATGTCGACGCGTGCCGCCCTCGGCTGCAACGTGGTGTCGCAAGCGTCCATGGGGAGCAGATTCCCCTGCAAACAGCGCTTTTTTGTGACGATGCAGCAACGAACTCGTAAACAGCCTGTGAAGCTCACCGTGGGATCGGCGCCCCCAGCCCTCCAGCCACCGCACCCGCCAGGCCGGCGAGCAGCAGGGTGCCG
>JAOPZV010000024.1 GCA_025963935.1 Solirubrobacterales bacterium | reverse complement strand
CTGCCAGGGCTGAGGCTGCTTTCGGCGGCGAGCTGAAACGCCCCGCACTTCTGATCCGACGGCCGCACGTCGGATCGTGCCGGGCACACTCACTCGCCACGGGGAGGGGACCCGTGCGCCTGGGGGCGCAGGCGCGCCATCCAGATCTGGTGGCGCACGTCGTGGCGGAGCTGCTCGACGCCGTTGCGGCGCAGCAGGGCATCGACGCTCTCGAGCAGCTCCCCGCGCTCCTCGGCGTCGAGCGTCGCGATCCAGCTGAAGCTCGCGATCCACGCAACCAGCCCCTCGCGGTCGCTGGTGCGTGTGGTGGTGACGGTCTGCTCGAGGACCGGCCCGAACGCTGCGTCCTCCTCGAGCGCGGCGGCCGCTCCTCGGTCGCCGAACGCGGGGTGCTCCTGCCGGCTGCGCGTGACCAGCGCTCCGAGCTCCACCGCCCAGGGCCGGTCGAGCACCGGCAACGTGCGCAGGATCCCCACTCCGCCGCCCGCGGTGAGGACCCGCCTGATCTCCGGCAGCGCGCGCTGCTCGTCGAACCAGTGAAACGCGTCGGCCGCGAGCACCCCGTCCACCGAGCCGTCGGGCAACGGGATCTGCTCGGCGACACCCTGCAGGACGCGCTCGTCGCCGATCTTCAGCGCGAGTACGCTGCGCATCGAGTCGAGCGGCTCGACGGCGGTCACGTCGAGGCCGGACGCCAGCAGGGCTCCCGACAGCGCGCCCGCCCCGGCCCCGAGCTCCAGCACCGGCGCGCCGTCTGCGAGCCCCAGTCCGTCGCTCAGCACCCGCACCACCTCCGCGGAGTACCGCGGCCGGCCACGGTCGTAGGTCTCGGCGTCCACGAACCCGCTGACGAGTGGGTGAAGCGCCGGTTCGGGCGGTTCGCTCATGGCAGGCGAGGAAACCTAGCGGGATGGGCGCGCGTGGGATGCGCAGTGCCGCGAAGAGCTGGCGGCGCGCCCTGGCGCGATCTCTCCAGAGGCGCGCCGCCTGGGATACATGGAGAGAGGCCTGCAAGTCTTCCACCGGCCGGCCTCCGTGTCAAGTGGAGTTTTTAACGGGCTGCACGTCGGGATTCACGCTGTCGCGGCCTCGCCCGGGCCAGCGCCAGTGGCGCAGGAGGCGTGCCCGAGGGCCCGCCGTTGGAAGTTGCACGCTCAAGTAGGTGTCGCGGGACAGATCCCGGGTATACGAACTCGAACGCCTCTAGGCAGGAGGCAGGTCATCCCAAGGAGGAAGGAGAGCCTTATGCCGAGGATCATCGTGACCACTGAGGGAAGCCCTCGCCCTGACGCGCCTGTGCTTCTCGAAGAGTGGGTCAACCCTCAGCATCTTCAGGACAACCACTCAGCTGAGCAGCTGATCGAGCGGATCGGCTGGGCGGTGAGCGACGCCGACGACATCGAGCGTCGAAACCCCCGGCCCGTCGCCAGCGGGTAAACGAGCGACCGGCGCACGCGCCGGTCCTCCGGACGGCCGCCACCCGGCAACGCCGCGCGCACCCTCGGGCAGCGCTCCGGTTGTGCCGGGCCGGCGGACGCAGCGCGCGGACCGTGGGCGCTCGGGGAACAAGCATTCCCGGCGCCGGCGGCCTGCGTGCAGCGTCCTCACATGACCGATCCCACGCTGGGCCGCCGCTAGATTGAGAGGTATGGCGAAGACGTGGGTTCTCGACACAGAGACAAAGGGAACAGGCGCGCACATCGCGCCCCTCGAGAAGGTCCAGCAAGGCCCGCGCAAGGAGCAGGAACTCGCGACCGTGAAGCTCGAGCGCCCGCCGCGCGCGCCCCGGGCGCAGGGGCTGCCCGCCGGTCCGCTGACGTTCAAGGTGCTCGACATCCGAAGCAGCGAGGTTCTCTCCGAGGGCCTCGACGCGCGGGCAACAGTCGAGGTGCTCGCGGGCGTCGGCAGCGTTGTCGACGTTCGCATCTACGTATGGATGCAGAAAGCAGCCCGCTGGCGTCTGCTCACGCTCGCCGAGCAGCGCGCCCTGTGGCGGTTTCGCGACGCGGCCCTGGCCGGCTGAGGACGCTTCGGCGCAACCGTCCACGAGGTTGACCCCAGCGCGGTGCTGCGCTTAGAGTCGGTCCGTCCGGTTTCCACAGGGGAGGCAGATGATGAACACCTACGTGATCCTCAGGCGCAGCGGCTGGCGCTCGCCGGAGGAGTTGGAGGCAGCCGCAGAGCGCTCCACAAAGGTCGGCGAGGAGATGTCCGAGGACATCCGCTGGATTCGCAGCTACGTGCTGGAGGAGGACGGCGGGTCGGTCGGCACCGTCTGCGTCTATCAGGCGAGCAGCCCCGAGGCGATTCACGAGCATGCCTCACGGGCCGAGCTGCCCGTCGACGAGATCATCGCCGTCGCCGACACCGTTCGCGTGCGGCCCGACCCGGAGGCCGCCTCGGCCTGACTCACGGGGCGGCCCGGATCGGTCAGCCGCCGAAGGCGCCCGGTTCGTGTTCGCGGATCATCCGTTCTTCTTCGCGCTTCGCCTTGGCGTTGTCTTCTTCTTCCTGGCGTTTCTGAGCGGCTTCTTCCGGTGCGACCGTTGAGGTCGTCGACGGTTCGCTGACGCTGTTCGGGCTTTCGCTGCCGCCGCAGCCGCCGATCAGCACCGCGAGCGCGCAAGCGAGCCCCAGACGAAAACGCATGCTGCCTCCTGTGGGACGTGAGCGCCGCTAGCTTAGGCTTCGCCGATGTTCGTCCTGACCACGCTGGCCTACCCCGTGGTGCTCTGCGTGCTGTGTCTCGGCGCGGGGCTGCTGGTCGATCGCTGCAGCGGCGCCTTCCTGCCCGCGGCGCTGCTGCCGACCGTCGGCGCCGCCGCGATGATCGCCGTCTCGCAGCTGAGCACCTACGCGCACCCGCTGGCGCCGGCCACCCCTTACCTGCTCGCGGTGCTGTCACTCGCCGGCTTCGCGCTGGCGGGCGCCAGGATGCGAGCCATCGTGGCGCGCGTCCGCGAGCGCCCCTGGCCGGCGCTCACCGCGGTGCTCGCCTACGTCCTCGCGCTGGCCCCCGTGCTGCTCGCCGGGCGGCCCACGTTCTCCTCCTTCATGGCGCTCTCCGACTCCGCCGTCCACATGATCGGCGCCGACTTCTTGATGCGCCACGGCCAGGACTACGCGCACCTGGATCTGCGCAACTCCTACGGCCAGTTCATCAACGCCTACTACAACACCGGCTACCCCTCCGGCGCCGACACGCTGTTCGGTGGGAGCGCCTTCCTGCTGCACATCCCGCTGATCTGGGGCTTCCAGCCGTTCAACGCGGTCATCCTCGCCACCGCCACAGGGCCGGCCTGGCTGCTCGCCCGCCGCATGCGGCTCGCCGGGCCGCTCGCGGCGCTGGCCTCGCTGACCGCGGTACTGCCGGCCC
>JAOPZV010000012.1 GCA_025963935.1 Solirubrobacterales bacterium | reverse complement strand
TCGCACTGGCCGTCGCCGTCGCCGATCTGAGCAGCGTTCAGCACGGGTTCTGGGTTGTCCTCGGAGCGCTGTCGGTGCTGCGCACGAACGCCGCCTCGACCGGGTCCACGGCGCTGCGCGCGCTCATCGGAACTGCGGTCGGCTTCGTGATCGGCGGCGCGCTGCTCATCGCGATCGGGAGCAACTCGACGGCTTTGTGGGTGGTGCTCCCGGTCGCCGTGTTCGTCGCAGCGTACGCGCCGGGAACGGCACCGTTCGCCGTTGGCCAGGCGGCGTTCACGGTGACCGTTGCGGTTCTGTTCAACCTGCTCGCTCCCGTCGGCTGGAAGGTCGGGGTCCTGCGCATCGAGGACGTGGCGCTCGGCTGCGGAGTGAGCCTCCTCGCCGGCGTCCTGTTCTGGCCGCGCGGCGTCGCCTCGGTTGTCGGCGACGATCTCGCGGACTCGTTCCGCTCGGGCGCCGCCTATCTCGCGCAGGCAGTCGACTGGGCGTCCGGGTCGCGAGCCGAGAAGCCGGACGGCGCGACGGCCGCTGCCACCGCGGCGCTGAGACTCGACGACGCGCTGCGTGCCTTCCTCGCGGAGCAGGGCACCAAGCGCATCGAGAAGCAGGAGCTCTGGCGCCTGGTGGGCGGCTCGATGCAGCTGCGGCTCACGGCGCACGCGGTAGCCGGTCTTCCCCGCGACGCGAGCGACGATGGAGCGACGCGCGAAGCGCTCGATCACCGCACGAGGGCGCTGGTTGGCTGGTATGACAGACTCGCCGACCTGGTTGGCAGTCCCCATCAGCGGACCGTTGCCGTCCTCGACGCCCCGGCATTCGGAGCACAGGACGTGGTCCGGGCACCCGCCGGCTCGCACTACGGCATCTGGCTGTGCGAGCACCTGGACCATCTCTCCGAGGGGTTGGGCGATCTCGGGCGAGCGGGCGGCCTCGTCGCCGAGATGCGGCTCAAGCCGTGGTGGAGGTGAGCCAGATGGTCATCGCCATCGGCGACATTCACGCGCAGATCCCCCGCCGCGAGCAGGTCCGCGATCTGATGCGCGAGACACAGGCGCGCGCGAGGGAGCAGGCCGGATGCCTCTCCTACACCTTCGCCGAGACGCTCGACGACCCTGGGCATTTCGTCGTCGTGCAGGAGTGGCGTGACCAGGCTGCGCTCGAGAAGCACTACCGCTCAGCCGCATTCGCGAGTTATCAGTCGCGAATCGGCGCGCTGCTCGTGCGCAGCACGGACCTGCGCGTGCACACGGTGCAGCAGAGCATTCGCCCGGCGGCGCCGTCGGGCATCCAGCCGGAACACGACGACTGATGGCGCTGCTACGGGACGGAAGCGAGGTGATCGTCCGGGAGCTCACACCAGCCGATGCGCCCGTGCTCGCCGAGGCCTTCGAGCGGCTCAGCCCCGCGTCTCGCGAGCTGCGCTTTCTCGGAGGCAAGCCAAGCCTCTCGAGCAGCGACCTGCGCTACCTGACCGACGTCGACGGACATGCCCATGAGGCACTCGGGGCCATCGACGCCTCGACCGGCGTGGGCGTCGGTGTGGCGCGCTTCGTCCGCGTCCCTCCGGATTCCCCGGTGGCGGAGGTCGCCGTGACGGTCGTCGACGCGTGGCAGCGACGCGGCGTGGCGACGCTCCTGCTGGAGGAGCTCAACGAGCGCGCGCGCGCCGAGGGCATCGAACGCTACACCGCGCTGGTGTCGGGCGAGAACACCGCTGTGGTGGCCGTGCTTCATAGAATCGGCGCACACGTCCTGCACAGCGACGTGTCCTCCGGGACGATCGAATACGAGGTCGAGGTGCCGAGGAGCGGCCTCGGTGGCAGCCTGGGCGGGGCTCTGCGGGCCGCCGCAGGCGGCCACATGACCCTGCCGCGGCGGGTCGGCCAGGCGATGTTGGCGCTGCTGGCGCATCACGAGCGTCCCCGGCAGGACGACCTACGCTCCACCTACGCGGAAAACCGCGAGCCGAACGAGGAGGACCGATGACCACCGCTACACCTGAACCGCCAAGCGAGGGACCACGCACAGAGGGTGACCTTCCGAGCTGGACGTTCGAGCCAGGCCACACCGAGGCGGGTTTTCGAGCTCGGCACATGATGGTCACGTGGGTGCGCGGACTGTTCAAGGATGTTCACGGCAAGCTCTACCTCGACTGGGACCAACCGCTCAGCGGCACGTTCACCGGCGAGATCGACGCCACCAAACTGTGGACCGGAGAGCCCGAACGGGACGCTCACCTGCGTAGCGCCGATTTCTTTGACGTGGAGAACCACCCCACGATCACCTTCGAGGGGCGCATGATCGAGCGGATCGGCGACATCGACTTCAAGGCGGAGGCGGACGTGAGCATTCGTGGAGTGACCCGTCCGGTGGTCATGGACGTCTCCTATCTCGGCCGGTGGAAGACGCCCTTCTGGGTGGGCGAGGAGAACAAGGGCACCCTCACACGCGTCGGCTTCGAAGCGACTGCGCGACTGAACCGGCAGGACTTCGGCATCTCATGGCAGGACGAGCTCCCTGGGGGCGGCGTGGTCGTGAGCAACGAGATCGAGCTAGTGCTGGACGTCGAGGCGATCCTCGACACGGACCTCGAGGCGACGGGCGCGATCGAGTACTACCGCACGCAGCAGGCCCGCTGAGTCGACGCGTCCGAGGGGTGCGCCCGCGGCAGTACTAGGAGGCGCATACTCAATGAGGGATGTCGCAGAAGAACATGGATCTGCACACTCTCGCCGTTGCCGCCGTCAACGCGCGCGAGGTCCCCGAGGCCATTCTCGCGCCCGGCTTCCGGCTCGAGAACAGGGCGACAGCGGTCACCGATCACACCTATTACGGCGCCGCAGGATGGCGTGAATGGATGAGCGACCTCTTCGAAGTCTTCGCCGAGGGCGCGCGCTACGGAGTCGAGGAGCTGATCGCTGCGGGAGACGACTTCGTGGCGGCGATGTTCTGCCTCGCGGGTCGCGGAGCACGCTCTGGCGAGCCGCTCGAGTTTCGCTGGGCGGGGGTCACCTGGTTTCGCAACGGCAAGGCCACCGTGGCGATCGGCTACGCCAGCCGGCGCGAGGCGCTCGAAGCGGTCGGATTGCGGGAGTAGGAGAGCGATGCCGCGGCAACCCATGCAATCCACACCGCTCGAGCTGACGCGGCGCTCCTTCGAAGCGGCAGACAGCGGCGACTTCGACGCGATGATTGGCTTCTACGGTCCCGACTCCGTTTTCGACATGGCCCCGTGGGGACTCGGCACGTATGCCGGCCTCGTTGCGATCCGGGCGTTCTTCGAAGACTGGATCGGTGCGTTCGACGAGTTCGCTATGAAGCTCGAGGAGGCTGAGGAGCTGGGCGACGGCCTCGTGTTCGCTGTCGCCCTCCAGAACGCCCTTCCGGCGGGCGGCCGAAGCCACCTCCAGCTGCGACACGCCGCGATCGCCGAATGGTCGAACGGCGTGGCCCTGCGCGTAACGAACTACCCAGACATCGACCAGGCGCGCACCGTCGCCAACCAGCTTGCGCTGACGCGAGAGCAGGAGCACGCGGCGCGCTAGGAAGGCTCGCTGCGGTAGGAGCGCGGTATTCAGGAGCCGTTCAGGTGGCCTCTGCCAGGCTGCCGCCATGCTCAAGAGAACGGCAGCACTACCGCTGCTCGCCGCCGCGCTGCTTGGGGCGAGCGCCTGCGGCAGCAGCTCCAGCAGCTCCAGCAGCTCCAGCAGCACCGCCAGCAGCTCCGCCTCCGCCGGCGGCACCGCCGCCCCGGAAGGTGGCGCGGCGCTCGCCGCCGACGCGAAATCCGCCGCCACGGGTGACATTCCCGACACCCAGAACTTCCTCACGCTGAACGCCCCGCATCTGCGGGTCTCGATGCTCTATCCCGAGGGATGGACCGTTCAGGAAAGCGCCGGCGGCGCATCGATCAAGGACAAGAACAACCTGGTGCGTATAACCCTCTCGCACGGCTCGCCACCGACGACCGCAAGCGTGCAGGCACAGCTCGCCGCTCTCAAGCAGTCCACGCCCAGCCTGACGCCCGGCACGGTCCAGTCCATCACGCTGAAGAGCGGGCCGGCCGTGAAGGCGACCTACACCACCCAGAGCGCACCGAATCCGGTCACCGGCAAGCAGGTGACTCTGATGGTCGACCACTACGTCCTCTCCAAGGGCGGCCGGCTGGCGACCGTCGAGCTGGGGACCCCGAAAGGCGTTGACAACGTCGATGCCTACAAGCGCATGATCGAAAGCTTCAAATGGCAGTGAAGAGCCTCTATGTAGAGCCCACGGAGGGCGCCGACGAGGTCCGTTGGGGGGCGCTTGAGTGCCATGACGTCTTCAAGATCTATCGCTCCGGGCCGGTTGAGACCGTCGCGCTGCGTGGCCTCGACCTGAAGGTGGAGCCGGGCGAACTGGTCGCGGTGCTCGGTCCGTCGGGATGTGGCAAGAGCACCCTGCTGGCCCTCGCTGCCGGCCTCGATGAGCCCTCGGCGGGCGAGCTACGGGTCTGGGGTCGTTCGCTCGGCCGCCTGGACGAGGCCGAGCTGGCCTCCTACCGGGCAGGGGATCTCGCGATCGTCTTCCAGAGCGACAACCTGTGGCCTGCGCTGTCGGCTCAGGAGAACGTGGCGATCTCGTTGAGGCTGTCCGGACACGAGGACGCAGAGGCCGCCGCCGCCCAGAGCCTTGCGGCCTTCGGCCTCGGTGAGCGCCGCTCGCACCGTGCAGCGGCATTGTCGGGCGGTGAGCAGCAGCGCGTCGCGATCGCTGCGGCCGCCGCCCGCCGCGCACGCCTGGTGCTCGCCGACGAGCCCACCGGCGAGCTCGACCAGCACAACGAGGAGATCGTGCTCGAGGCGCTCGAGAAGCTCAGCCGCGACTACGGCAGCACCGTCGTCGTCGTGACTCATTCAGAGCACGTCGCCGCCCGCGCCGAGCGCGTGATCGAGATGCGCGACGGAAAGGTTGCCTCGTGAGCGCCGCCACCGGTGCGGTGAAGGCCACGAGCTCGCTGATCGCATGCGAGGGCGTGACCGTCTCCTATGGAGAGGGCGAGGCCCGCGTCACGGCGCTCCACTCCGTCGACCTGGCGGTGCAGCCGGGAGAGCGGCTCGCCCTGTGGGGACGCTCCGGGTCGGGCAAGACCACCGTCCTGCACGTCCTTGGTGGGCTCGTCGTTCCCAACGAGGGATCCGTCACGTGGAGGGGCCAGGAGCTCTCCTCGCTCGACGACGCGGCCCGTGGGCGCGCGCGTGCGATGGGAATCGCCTACATCTTCCAGGGCTCGAACCTGTTGAGCCACTTCACTGCGTTTGAGAACGTCGCCTTCGCCCGCGAGGCCAGCGCCCAGTCGGCCGGCCGGCGCAGCGACCGCCGCGCCGAGCACGAGCCCGAGGACCTGCTCGAGCTCGTGGGCCTGTCGGCGAAGCTCGACTCCCTGCCCAACGAGCTCTCCGGTGGCGAGGCGCAGCGCGTGGCGATCGCCCGTGCGCTGGCCCAGAGCCCCGAGCTGCTGCTTTGCGACGAGCCGACGGGCCACCTGGACTCCGATACCGCCGAGCGGGTGCTTGATCTGATGGAGGCTCTGCAGCGCGAGTTCTCCTTCGCCCTCGTGACCGCTACGCACGACGCCGGCGTCGGCGCTCGCGCCGGGCGCGTCGTCGAGCTCGCCGACGGGCACGTCGTGGGAGTCACGCAGCCGTGAACAGCGCCGTTCGCCTCGCCGTATCGTGGCTGCTGCGCGCACCGGGCCGCTCGCTGATCCGGATCCTCGTGCTCGGCGCCTCCGTCGCGCTGCTCGGCGGGATGCTGCTGTTCGTCGGCAACTCTCTGCGGACGGTCGCCGGCAGCGCCGTGCGCAGCGTCCCGCTCGACCTACAGGGTCCCGTGTCCTCCTACGACCAGGCGCGCACGGTCGCCGGCGAGGTCGCACGCCAGAACGGCGTGCTGCAGGCATCTGCCACCGCGACAGCGCCGCTCGCCGGCGGAGAACACCAGGGCGCCACCGGCCTCACGAGCTCGGGCCCCGGCGCGGTGCTCGCCGTCCCGCTCGACTACGGGGCGCACATCCACACCTACCGCTTCCTGCAGGGCTCGCTCCGCCCGGGCGCCGTGGTACTCGACCAGCAGATGGCGTCGACGCTCCAGGCGCACATCGGCGACCGCGTCACGCTGAAGGCGAGCGGCGGCGGCGCGCCGCGGACCTATCCGGTCTCCGGAGTGGCGCTCGTCACGGCGTCCGACAAGCTCTTCCAGCCCTTGAACCCGCAGCTCGGCCCCGCTCCGGCCCAGCCACCCGCCAACGTCGCGATCATGCCGCTTGAAACGTTCGCCTCGACGTACGCGCGGGGGCTTCCCACGATCGCGAACGCCAGCGTCGGGAGCAGCGCCCAGCCGGGAGCGCAGTCGGGCGTGCAGTGGCAGGTGCAGACGCAGCTCGATCCCGTTGCTCTGAGCAGCGGCAGCCCGAGCGCCGCGCTCGAACGTGCCACGCAGACGCGCAACCGAATCGAGCGCACCCTGCCGGGCCGGGTGCAGTTCGTGGACAACCTCTCCGACTCCCTGAACACGGCGGCCGGAGACGCGCTCTACGCCGAGACGCTCTACATCATGCTGGCCGTTCCGGGTGCGCTGATCGCGCTTGGCCTCGCCTACCTGGCCGCACTCGGCACGGTGGAGCGCGACCGACGAGACCTGGCGCTGCTGCGGGCCCGGGGCGCACGGCGGCGCGACCTGCTCGTCCTCGCGAGCCTCGAGAGCGTGATCCTCGGGATCGTCGCCGGCCTGCTCGGCACCGCGGCGGCATTCGGCGCGGTGTCCGCTCTGGTCACCGGCGGCACGCATGCGACGACCGGGCGAGTGCTGCTGATCGGCGCCATCTGCATCCTGCTGGCCAGCGCAGGCGCCGGAGCAGCGCGGATCGGCGCAAGCCTCTCCTCGCTGCGAAGCAGCGTCGCGAGCGGCCGGCGAGGCATGCGGCGCGAGGGCAAGCCGCTGTGGCAGCGCCTGTATCTGGACGTGCTGTGCCTCGCGGTGAGCGGCTTGATCTACTGGCTGACAGCCAGCACCGGGTTCTCGGCGGTGGTCAGCCCCGACTCCAACCCGACCCTGTCCCTGTCGGTGTACATGTTCTTCGCTCCCGCGCTGCTGTGGATCGGTGCGACGCTCCTGCTCGTGCGGCTCCGCGGGCGCGCCCTCTCGTGGCTGATCGGCCGAGCCGTCCGCGGTCGCGCCTCCACGCGCCGCGCATTCCTCTTGGTTAGCGCCGGACGGCGCGGTGCGGCGATCAACCGCGGCCTCGTCGTCGTCGGTCTGCTGCTGGCCTTCGGCGTCAACCTCGGGATCTTCTCGGCCACCTACAACCAGCAGGTCAAGGCCGACGCGCAGCTGACTCTGGGCGCCGACGTGACCGCCACCGCGCCGCCGGGCGTCGCCGCGCAGCGCAACGTGACGCGGCAGATCGCCGCCGTCCCGGGCGTCGCGGCCGCGACGGGCGTCGAGCACTCCTACGCGTACGTCGGACCGGACCTGCAGGACACCTACGGGATAGACGCCTCCTCCTTCGGCAAGGCGACATCCTTGCGCGACTCCTACTTCCTGCACTCGACGGCCCAGCAGGTGCTCGACCGGCTCCGCGCGACTCCCGACGGGATCGCCGTCAGCAAAGAGACGATCACCGATTTCTCACTCAAAAACGGTGACCTTCTGCGGCTCAGGGTGCTCGACCAGCAGACCGGCAAATTCCGCGTGGTTCCCTTCCACGTCGTCGGCATCGTGCAGGAGTTCCCGTCCGCGCCGAAGGACTCGTTCATGGTCGCCAACGTGAGCTATCTGGAGTCGGTGACGCACGCCGGCGGGCCAAACGTGGTGTTCGCAAAGGCGAGCGGCAACCCGCCGGACGTTGCGCGCCGCGTGGCGGCGGCGACGAGCTCGCTGGGCACCAAAGTCGACAACATCAACAACCAGAGCAGCCGCACGAGCAGCTCGATCACGACGGTCGATCTCACCGGGATAAGCCACATCGAGCAGGCCTTCGCGATCATCCTCGCCGCCGCCGCAATGGCGCTGTTCGTCGCACTGGGGATCTCCGAGCGCCGTCAGGAGTTCGCGACGATGGCCGCCATCGGTGCGCCGCTCTCGCGGATCTCCGCGTTCCTGTGGACCGAGGCGGCGATCGTGCTGGCCGTCGGGTTGGCGCTCGCCGTGGGGCTTGGATGGCTGCTGTCGGAGATGCTCGTCGCGATCCTCCAGCACGTGTTCGACCCGCCGCCCGACACGCTCGCCGTTCCGTGGGCGTTCCTCGCCGGACTGGCCGGAGCGGCGATCGTGGCCACGCTCATCGCGACCGCGCTCGCCAGCCGCGGAATACGCCGCCTGCGCCTCGGGGAGATCCTCCGCGAGCAGTAGTGAGGCGGCTCCGCAGCCCGCGCGCGGGCTCGGTGATACTAGCCCGATGGCAGTCGCCCGGATCATGCTCGTCGAGGACGATCTCGAGCTGCGCACGGTTGTCCGGCGCGCGCTCGAGGAGGAGGGCTTCGCGGTCAGCGGCGTGGGGACCGGTGCCGAGGCGATGGAACGGGTCGCGGCGCAGCCGCCGGACGCCCTCGTTATCGACGTCGGGCTCCCGGACACCGACGGCCGTGATCTCTGCCAGGCGCTCCGCGCCCAGGGCATTCAGTCGCCCGTGCTGTTCCTCACGGCGCGCGATGCGCTGACGGACCGCCTTGCCGGCTTCGGCGCGGGAGGCGACGACTACCTGACCAAGCCATTCGCGCTTGCCGAGCTCACCGCCCGCCTGCGCGCCGTTCTGACCCGGGCGGGGGTCGACGGCACCGTTAACGCCGCCGGCCTGAAGCTCGACCCCACCAACCTCGAGGCGTCGCGCGAAGGCCACAGCGTGAGGCTTACGCCGACGGAGTTTCGTCTGCTCGCGGCGCTCGCGGCGCAGGCGGAGCGCACCGTCACCCGGCGCGAGCTGGTCCGCTCGGCCTGGCCAGACGGTGCAGTGGTGCATGACAACACGATCGACGTCTATCTCGCGCGCCTGCGTCGCAAGCTGCGCGAGCTGCCCGGCTCGCCTGCGATCAACACGGTGCACGGCGTCGGCTACCGCCTGCAATGAGGCTGCGGCGGCTCAGCCTGCGCGCTCGGCTCACCGCCGGCGCCGTCGCCGGGGCGGCCGTCATGCTCGCCGTGCTGATCGTCGCATTCAACCTCGTACTCGACGCGCGGCTACGCACCGACGCCGACAACCTGCTGCGCGAGCGTGCGACGACTGTGCTGCGAGGACTCGGCACCGTCAACGGCCGCCTGTCGGTCATCGAGGCGCCCGACCTCAGCGCGATCGACGCGCAGACATGGATCTTCGCCGGCGAACGCGTGCTCGAGCAACCGGCGCACGTCGATACCCGCAACCATCGCGCGGCCGTCGCACTCGCCGCGAGTGGCGCCGGCTTCGAGACGGTCGAAGCGACCGATACCCGCCTGCTCGCCGTGGCCGTGCGTCGGGCATCGAGGCGCCTCGGCACCGTCGTCGTGGGCACGTCGCTGGCGCCGTATGAGAGCACTGCGTCCTCGGCGCTGCTCGGCTCGGTCATCCTCGGCGTGCTGACACTCGCGGCCATCGCAGCGCTGTCGCGCTGGCTGATCAGCCATGCGCTGCGCCCCGTCGCCAACCTGACGTCCGAAGCGGCCGACTGGGGCGAGCGCGACCTGTCTCGCAGGTTCTTCGCCGGGGAGCCCCACGACGAGATGACCCGTCTCGCATCGGTCTTCGATGGGCTCCTTGCCCGCCTCGGCCATAGCCTCAGCCGCGAGCAGCGCCTGACCGCCGAGGTCTCGCACGAGCTGCGCACTCCGCTCGCGAAGGTGCTCGCAGAGGCGGAGCTAGCCACCGCGCGGGAGCGCTCACCGGAGCAGTATCGAGCGGCTCTCGAGCTGATCAAAGGCCACGCGCTGAACCTCCAGCGCGTCCTCGAGACGCTCCTCGCGTCGGCCCGCGCCGCCGCGGGCTCGCGGCCCGCCGCAAGCGACGCGCGAGCATCGGCAGAGCGCGCCGCCGCGCCCCTGCGCGAGACGCTCGCAGGACAGGGCAAGTCGCTCGAGCTGCGGTCCGGCCAGCGCGTGCGAGTGGCCGTGGAGGCCGACGTAGTCGAGCGGATCCTCTCGCCGCTGCTCGAGAACGCCGCCCGCTTCGCTCGGGCACGCATTACGCTCGACATTCGCGTGGCCGGCGGCGAGGTCCTCTTCGAGATACGTGACGACGGTCCTGGTGTTCCGCCGAGTGAGCGGGAGAGCATATTCGACCCGGGCGTTCGCGGGGAGAGCGCCGGCCAGGACGTGCATGCCGGCGCGGGCCTCGGCCTGTCGCTCGTCCGCCGGCTCGCCAGGGCAGCCGGCGGTGAGGTGGAGGCCCGTGCCTCGAGCGATGGAGCGAGCTTCGCAGTCCGCCTGCCCGCAGCCTGAAAGGCGAGCCGCCGGCGACCTCGTCATCCGGCCGCGCGGCGATCAAAGGCGCCTGGCGAGGAGCTCCCACGTATCGTGTCGCCGAATTCCGTTGCCGGCGAACATTCGAGATGGCCGGGCGCTGTGCGCTGTGGGGCTCGCGTGCGTGTGTGTTGCCGGCGCCGCTCCAGGTGCTGGCGCCTTGCCGGCCCGGCCCGATGCCGTGGTCGCGGCGGTCCCCGCCCCGGCCACCGCTACACCGCCGACGAGGCGCGACGCTGTCGCGCATCGCGCCGTTACGACGAGCGGCGGCCAGCCGGCGCCGCCAGCTCCCGGGCCGCAGACGGCCCCCTTTGCCGTCGGAGTGCGCGTCATGCGCTTCCTCGACCCGAGCCGCTCGATCAGGTTCCCCGGGGCTCGCCGCCGCCAGCCCCGTCCGCTGCTCACCTACGTCCGCTATCCCGCAACGGGGTCCCCGACGCGCTCTGCCGTGCTCGACGCAGCCCCGGCGAGCGCAGGCGGGCCGTTTCCCCTCGTGGTCTTCGCGCACGGCTTCGCGGTCACGCCCCGCACCTACACGCGCCTGCTCGACAGCTGGGTGCGGGCCGGGTACGTCGTCGCCGCACCCGTGTTCCCCATGGAGAACGCCGACGCTCCGGGCGGCCCGAACGGGTCGGACCTCGTCAACGAGCCGCAGGACATGCGAGTAGTGATCTCCCGCATGCTGGCGGCCAGCGCCGCCCCCGCCGGGCCACTCGCCGGCCTGCTCGACCCCACCGAGGTGGCTGTTGCCGGACAGTCCGATGGTGGTGAGGCGGCGCTCGCCGCGGCGTACAGCCGCGGCTTCCGCGACGCGCGGATCGATGCCGCGATGATCCTCTCCGGGGCCGAGATGTCTGGCGTGGGCGGGTTCCCGTTCGCGCTGGGCGCTCCGCCGCTGCTCGCCGTTCAGGGCACCGCCGACAAGTCCAACGAACCGCGCTACACCGATGCCTTCTTCACCGCCGCGCGCCGGCCGAAGTACCTGCTCCGCCTGCTCGGAGCCGGCCATCTCCCCCCCTACACCTACCAGCAGCCACAGCTGTCGATCGTGGAGCGCGTGAGCGTCGCTTTCCTGGACGGCTACCTGAAGCACCGGTCCGCCGCGCCTCAGAGCCTGGCTGCACTGGGCAGCGTTCCCGTCCGGGCCGCGCTGCTCGCAAGGCCCTAGCCCACCGAGATCATTCGCCGTTGCGGGGCTGCGGCTCATCCGCGTCGCCGATGAGCCCCCGCGCAAACGCAGCCAGCTGTCCCACGAGGGGATTTGAGCTGTCGCCCTTCCGCCATAGGAGCGAGAGCATCGCCGGGGCGGCGTCGCAGACGGGTATCGCCACGATCCCGCGCAACACCTGCTCGACGATCGCCGCGTCGGAGGCGGGCACCGTCGTGATCGCCCTGCGGGCAGCCATTGCGGCGAGCATCTCCGCCGGAGTCGACACGCGGTGGGCGCTCAGTTTCCCCGGCGGGCCGCCCCGATGGTCGTCGAGGCTGTGGAATCCGGCCCACTGTGGCTGAACGTCCGGGTGGTAGCTGATGAACGTCTCGTCGAGCAGCTCCGCCACCCTCAGCTCCTCTCGACCTGCGAGCGGGTGATCCGCGGGCATCACCGCGGCGCGCCGCTCGGCGCGGATCGACAGCATGAGGACCCCCGGGTCGGCAATCGGCGTCAGGCAGAACGCCGCGTCGACCTCCTCGACCCATGACGCGGTTGGGCGCCTCGGGAACGGCATTTCGCGAAACGACACGCTCGCGTGCGGGTGGGCGTCGAGGAACGCATCGAACAGCTCGGGGGCGTTGAGGCGCGGCGGCGGCCCGATGAACCCGACCTCGAGCGACCCTTGGGCTGCGCGCGCGAGCGACCGCGCGGTCAGCGAGACGTCGGCGTATGCGGCCAGCGCCGCGCGCGCCTTCGGCAGGAACATCTCACCGGCGGGCGTCACCGTCACGCCACGGGCGTGGCGGTCGAGCAACTGGATCCCCAGCTCTGACTCGAGCTGCGAGATCGCGCGGGAGAGCGCCGGCTGCGCGAGGTTGAGCTTTCTCGCCGCTCGGGTCATCTGACCGTCTTCGGCGACGGTCACGAAGTAGTGCAGCTGTCCGCGCTTAAACGCCATGGATGGCGCCCGCAACGGGGAACTCTCCGGCGATGCAGGAGAGGAGATCGGGTGGATCGCTCATGCGCAAACCGGGGGGATGCTCTCGGTCACCGGGTGCAACGCCGAACGGCCCCGGCGGGATGGCATACGCCCGCTCATCTGCGATCTGCGCGCGTTATACCAGAATGTCGAACTTGTATTGGACTTTGACTTCGCAATGGCAGAAAATCCTCTTTACACGGAGCTATTCACGACGGGCCGATTGGGGGGACATGAGCGCAAAAGGACAATGGCCGTTGCGTGGCCATGTCGGGTCGGAAGGATCCGGCCCAGCCAGGGGGTGAAATGCTCGTCATTCTCATCCCGGGCATCTGGCTGGCCGTCGTGATGCTCTTCGTGGCCGTATGCCGCACGGCTGCATACGGGGACAACGTCCTCGGCCGGACGAAGCGGCGGCGAGCCAGGTCCTCGTTGCCGCGCAGGAAGTGGTGCCAGTGGCGGGCGGAGGTTAGGCTCCTTCCCTTTCAGCGCGCCGGATCTGGATCGGGTGCGGGAACGCCCATCCCTCGGTGTTCCCGCACCTCACCTCCCGTCGCGTTGCGCGACAATGCCGCGCAACGCGGGCGCCAGGTCCTGCGCCGCGGCTGACCGATCTCCCGGCGCTCGAGCCGACTGCATGGTTCGGCCAACTCGAACTCGGCCAACCCGAACTCGGGAGCGACCGCGCGGCCGGCAGGGCCGGACCAGGCCTGCCCGTCTGCGTCGCGGCGGCTGCACCCGCTTAGGCCCGTGGTCCCCGGGTATCGGCATGCCCGAGCAGGCCATGTCAACGTTGTTTTACATACTCGCGAAAGTCCAAGGGCTCGACTGAGCTAATATAAACGGCGTACGGTAGATGGTCAAAGAGCCGTGAAGTGTTTGACGATGAGCTCGCCGAGACCAGGAACCTCGCGCAAACTCGGCATGGGCAGTCGCCCAGCCGCTGTGTGGAGCGGCTGTGCCCTTTAGGCTCGAACAGCTGCGCTACTTCGTGGCGGTCGCCGAAGAGGGACAGTTCACGCGCGCGGCGCGCAACCTGCATCTCGCCCAGCCGGCGCTGTCGCAGGCGATCTCTCAGCTGGAGTCGGAACTCGGAGTGGAGCTGCTGCGCCGCCACGCCCGCGGCGTCACGCCGACACCCGCCGGCGAGACGTTCCTCGCGAAGGCCAAGGTGGCGCTGGCCGCAACGCGGGACGCCGACGTGACGGCCCGCTCGCTCGCGCGGGCGGCGACCGGCTCGATGGAGTTCGGGTTCCTCGGACTGCCCCCGATGGCTGACACGCCGCATCTGTTCGCCGCATTCGCAACGGCCCACCCCGACGCCGAGCTGTCCTTTCGCGGTCTCCCGTATCCGCGAGGCTCGATGGCGTCGTGGCTGTCTGATGTCGACGTCGCCCTGTGCCACTCGCCGCCGGCCGACCCCGAGGTTCACGTGTATCCGCTGTGGGCCGAATCCCGGTTCGTCGTCGCGCCCACCAGTCATCCGCTCGCGGCCCGGAGCGAGCTACGGGTCGAAGACGTGCTCGATGAGACCTACCTCGGCTCTCATCCGGGGGTCGATCCGACGTGGGCCGGCTTCTGGAGGCTCGACGACCATCGCGGCGAGCCCCCCGCGCGTCTGACCGCCCACCGCGCCCTCACCTTGCCGGCGACGATTGCGATCATCGCCTCCGGCCGGGCGATCACGACGGTCCCGGCGTGCCAGGCCGGGATTATCGAGAAGATCCTGACTGGCATCGTGACGATCCCCCTGAGCGACGCCGACCCGACGCTGCTGTGCCTGCTCTGGCGCAGGGACAGTCACAACCCGCTCGTGGGCTCGCTCGTCTCGATCGCCAAGGGCCTAGTCGACGGCAACGGCAACGGGAGTCCGGTGGCGCACGACCGCAACCGAGCGGTGCGTCCGGCGATCCGAAGTCAGGCGTGAGGCCGGAGAGCAGACCGCTTGACGCGCTACGGTGTCGGCTGTGATCCTCTACACGTGCAACGACGGCAAGTCGTTCGGAGGTCTCCCGGGTCCGCTGGCGCACCCCTGCGGACGAGCCGCAAAGGCGCTTGACGATGCCGGCCAGACCTATGAGTGGCGCAAGGTCAAAGGCGGCACGCTGAAGTTCTGGACATGGCCGTCACGTGCCAGCGACCGTGCCGAGGTCGAGAGCCTCAGCGGGCAGCGCGGCGTTCCGATCCTCGTGCTCGACGATGGCGCGGTGATCTCCGGCTCGGGCGAGATCGTCCAGTGGGCCCAGGCGCACGGCGGGACCGGCGCTCCGGACGCCCCTTCCCCTACTCCCTGACCGGCGCCTGAGCCAGACCGAAGGGACTCCCCTCCGAGTCCTTGCAGATCGCCCAGCGGGTACCCGGGTGAATGACGGTGCCGCCAAGGGCCAGCACCAGCTCGAGCGCCTGCGCGATGTCCTCGACGGTGAAGTAGGGCAGCGAGAAGGAGTCGCCCGGACCGCTGCCGCGGGGATGGACGCCGACCGCGGCCGCCGAGGAGGTCTGCCACCCCTCGCCCTCGGATTGCTGGCGCTCGCGCAGCTCGACGCCGAGCAGCTCCGACCAGAAGCGCCGCGCGCGCTCGGGGTCGTCTGCCGGGAACTCGATCAGCGAAAGCGAGGCCGCGGGCACCCCCGGCACGATAACGACGTTCCGGGGTCCACCTGCTTCCGGCAAGAACGATCAGCGGCCGGCAGGCCGTCGACGGCTGTGACAGCATGCCGGCGGGTTCGAGAATGAAGCTCGAGATGTTCACCTGATGAGCTACACCAAGGGACTGCAGGAGGTCGGCGACGGCCTCTACGCATACCTTCAGCCCGACGGCGGCTGGGGCTGGAGCAACGCCGGGCTGGTCGTCGACGGAGAGCGCACCCTGTTGATCGACACCCTGTTCGACCTCGCGTTGACCGAGGAGATGCTGCGCACGATGCGCGACGCCGTGCCGGCCGCCGCGCGCATCGACACGCTCGTCAACACGCACGCCAACGGCGATCACTGCTACGGCAACCAGCTGCTCGGCGACGCGCGGATCGTCGCCTCGGAGCGAACCGCGGAGGAGATGAGCGAGCTGCCTCCGGCGGCGATGGCCGCACTCGTGGAGCAGGCGCCGAAGATGGGCGAGCTTGGAGCGTTCTTCCTCGACTGCTTCGGTCGCTTCGACTTCACGGGGATCGAGCCGACGCTCCCCGGGGAGACGTTCAACGGCGAGCTCGTCCTGCACGTCGGCGAGCGGGAGCTCAGGCTGATCGAGGTGGGTCCTGCGCACACACGCGGAGACACGCTCGTCCACGTCCCCGGCGACCGCGTGCTGTACAGCGGCGACATCCTCTTCGCGAATGCGCATCCCATCGCATGGGCCGGCCCCGTATCGAACTGGATGGACGCGTGCGATCGGATTCTCGCGATGGACGTCGAGGTGATCGTTCCCGGCCACGGGCCCCTCGCCGGACGCGAGGACGTGCGCGAGCTGAAGGCCTACTTCGAGTACCTCTACGCGCAGGCGCGGCTGAGACATGCCGAAGGAATGACGCCGCTGCAGGCTGCGCGCTCGATCTCGCTCGACCGCTGGGCGGATTGGGGCGAGAGCGAGCGCCTCGTGGTCAACCTGGCAAACATCTTCGGCGAGCTCTCCGGAGAGCATCAGCCGGTGAACGCGCTGGCGGCCTTCGAGCAGATGGCTGCCCACGCGCGCTCGATCTGAGGGCGCTCCCTTCAGGAGGCGGGCAGGGAAGGGATCAACGGCTGTGGTCGGCACGGCGTTTGCCGCTTCCGCCACGCGGGAACCCCAGAGGTACACGTCTCCGTCCTGCGCTCGCTCTCTGAGCGCGGGCGGCCGCCGTCTAAGCGCAGCCAGCCAAGGAGCCCCGAATGCGCTACGCCCTGATTGGACTTGCTGTCGCGGCGCTGATCTTCGCGCTGACAGGCGGCCACCTGCTGTTCCTGCCGTTGTTCTTCATCCTCCCGCTCGGTGGCCTTTTCGGGCGCCGGCGGGGAACCCGGCGCTACTAGAGCTCCTCGACGGCCGGCTTCTTACCAGGCGCGTCGCGCGCGAAACATCTCGAGCACGTAGCCGGCGAGCGAGATAGGCGACATCACGAACTGGTAGCAGAAGAGGTAGAAGACGAGGCCGCGCCGGTTGTTGCGAACGCGCAAGTTGACGGTTGCAAACACGCGGCGCTGGTGCACGAACATGACACCGCCCAG
>JAOPZV010000011.1 GCA_025963935.1 Solirubrobacterales bacterium | reverse complement strand
GGTTCTCGAGCGGCATGCGTCCCGTCGACAGGTAGAAGTCGACCGGCCCCGCCCCGACGCCGATGAGCGCCGGGGCGATGCGCGTGCGGCCTTTCAGGTCGAGACCGTGGCAGGACGCGCATCCCTCCGCGTAGAGGCTTCGGCCTTCGGCGAGCAGCGCCGGCGAGCTCGGCGTGGGCACCGTCAGTTCACCGGGCGCGGGAGGCTCGGGGAACTTGTTGCGAGCGGTCCCCGGCGGCGCCGGCGCCGAGGCCGTGGCGGCGGCCGCGCCGGGAGTAGCCATGGGAGGCTGCGAGCCTGCGCCGCTGGCCTGCGGCGAGCGGGGATTCGCGAGGATCAGCAACGCTGCGGTTGCCATCAGCAGAGCGGCGGCGGCGCGCAGCGCTCGCGGCGTTCGCGCGGGGCGCCTGAACCAGCGCCGTGCGAGCTCGCTCATCGCGGGGGCTCTCCGCTCGGCGCTCTCCGGGAGCCCGCATGCGCCAGCACCGCGTGTCTCTCGCGTGCCGTCTGGCGTCGGTCCTCGCGCAACATCGTCGCCATCGCGAGCCATAGGCCGATCGCGATCATGAACGAGCTTCCGCCCACCCACATGATCGCTCCCGCCTGCTGCTGGTCGGTCACGGCCGAGATGCCGAGCGCCTTCGCCGGCGCGGCGTAATCCGGGTACGCGAGCGTCGCCGCGCGGTTCAGGTAGGCGCCAACCAGCGCCATTGCCGGCATCGCCGCCAGCAGGTAGACGAAGCGGCTCATTCCTCCCAGGCGATGCGCAGGCGCCGGATCGCCGTCGAGCAGCGGCCACCAGAACATGAGCCCGGCGGCGAGGAACAGGGCGTGCTCGGCCACGTGCAGAGGCGGGTTGCTCAGCGTCGCCTGGTAGAGGGGCGGCACATGTGTTGCGATCAACGCGACACTGAAGACAGCGAGGCAGATGAGCGGGCTCATCAGCGGCCGGGCTCTCGCCAGCAGCCGCATCAGCGCCGCGCGATGTCTTGGGGCGAGGGCGCTCAGCGCGAGGATCACCGGCCGCCCTTGCAGTAGCAACAGCGGCGCCACAAGCAACAGCAGCATGTGCTGGACCATGTGCGCGGACAGCAGTCGCTCGTCGTAGGTCGCGATGCCCGACTGCAGCGCCAGCAGGACGACGCCGATGCCGGACACGAACGAAACGGTCCGCCACGGCGACCAGCGCGCGCGCGAGCGCATCGTCCCCCACAGGTAGATGCCGGCGTAGGCCGCCCCTGCTCCGTTCACTGCCCACGCCGGCGACCAGTGGCCGGCCAGCAGCGACGGTATGCCGGGGGCCGCGCCAAGGGCGTTCACGGCAGCCGCTCCCGCTCCGGACGCTCCGGCGGCGAACCCCGCTCGAAGCGTTCACGGCTGGCGCGCGCTGCCTGCAGTTCCAGGGCGAGGCGCCCAAGCGACATGATCAGCAGGCCGGCGCCGAAGTAGACGAGGAAGTACGCCCACGTCAGCCCGAAGAGGATCGACGCCAGCGCTATCGCGGCGAGCACCGCGGCGAAGCTCAGGTCGGGCGAGGCCTCGACGCGCGGCCGCGACGGCGCCTCCGGCGCTCCGCGGCGTATCGCCGTGCGGTCCGCCCTCACCAGCGCGGCGGCCACCAGCACGATCGTCAGGACCGCGAAGCCGTACTCGCCGATCTGGATGGCGTCGCCGGTCCACACTGCGTTGCCGGTCATCAGGACGGCCAGCAGGCACGCCCAGGCGAGCACGGGGATTGCGCCGCCCCTCACGGCGCGCCCTCCTGCGGCCATGGACCGCGGCCGCCGCGTCCGGCCGGAACCCGAACGGCCGACGCGTCACGTTGCGCCCGTTCGCGCAAGTCAAGCAGCGGCGCGTAGGAGGTGATCGGAGGAAGCGGCCGCTCGAAGTTGTGGCGCGGTGGTGGCGAAGAGGTCGCCCACTCGAGCGTATGCCCAAGCCACGGGTCCTCGCCGGCCACCTCGCGGTTGCGCAGCGACACGACCACGTTGACGAGAAAGGCCAGGACGCCGAGCGCGATCACGCCCGCGCCGACCGTCTCCAACAGGTTCAACGTTCCCCAGCCAGGGTGGTTGGGGTATTCGGCGATTCGGCGAGGCATGCCGTCGTTGCCGAGGAAGAACATCGGCAGGAAGGTCATGTTCGTGCCCACGAGCAGCAGCACAAAATGCAGCTTCCCGAGCCCCTCGCGCAGGCGCGCCCCAGTGACCTTCGGGAACCAGTGATAGACCCCGGCGAAGAACCCGAACACGCTCCCCGCGAACAGCGTGTAGTGGAAGTGCCCGACGACGATGTAGGAGTCCTCGGCGTGGTAGTCGAGGACCGGCGAGGCGACGAAGATGCCGCTCAGCCCACCGATCAGGAACTGTAGGAAGAAGCCGAGGGCGAACAGCATCGAGGTGCGCAGGAGGATCGCGCCGCCGATCAGCGTCGCGACCATGTCGAAGTACTCGATGCCGGCCGGCACGGCCAGAGCCGTCGAGGTGGTGGCGAAGTACTGGTTCGTCACGCCGCCGGTCGTGAACATGTGGTGCGACCACACGCTCATCGACAGCGCAGCGAAGGCGAGCATCGAGGCGACGAACGCCGCATAGCCAAACCACCGCTTGTGTGCGTTCACGGCGATCGCCTCGGCGGCTGCCCCCAGGAATGGAAAGAACATCACGTAGACCACCGGATGCCCGAAGAACCAGAACAGGTCCTGGTAGTCGATAGCGCCGCTGTAGCCGATGAAGACGCGCGCTCCGAGGCGTTCGGCGTAGAGCAGCGACATCGCGAGGATCACCACGGGGAAGGAGCCAACCACCATCAGCACGCTGACGAGCCCCGTCCAGGTGAACACCGGCATGCGCATCATCGACATGCCGGGAGCGCGCCGGCGCGCGATCGTCGCAAGCACGCACCCCCCGATGATCGTCAGCCCGCCGGCCGCGAGGATGACCCCGACCGTCCAGAGGTCCTGGCCGACCCCCGGTGTGTTCGCGCTGTTGGACAGCGGGACGTAGGCGAACCAGCCGGATCGTCCTGCGCCTTCCTCGGTCAGCCAGCCGAGCTGCATGATGATCCCGCCCGACAGCCAGATCCAGAAGGCGGACAGCGCCAGGCGCGGCGCGGAGATCGATGACGCGCCGATCTGCAGCGGCACGAGGTAGGTCGCCAGCGCCATCGCCATCGGCGTGACGAACAGGAAGATCATCGTCGAGCCGTGCATCGTGAAAAGTTCGTTGTAGGTCTGGTCGGAGACGAAGCGCACGTGCGGCTGGGCGAGCTGCGTGCGCATCAACAGCGCCATGACGCCGGCGCCGAGGAAGAAGAGCAGCGAGGCGAGGCCCATGTTCAGCCCGATGCGCTTGTGGTCGGTGCTCGCGGCCGCGCCGAACAGGCCCGACGCGCGCGAGACCGTGCTCACCGAAGGGGCGGTCGCGCTCACGCCCCTGCTCCGCCGGTCGCCTGCTGGCGCTGCGCCCACGCCGTGAACTCAGCGGCGCTCAGCGCCCTCACGTTGAAGACCATGGTGCTGTGAAACAGCCCGCAGAACTCGGCGCACTGTCCGGCGAACAGGCCGCTGCGCGAGAACGTCAACGTCGAGTTCTGGATCGACCCGGGGATCAGGTCGTGCTTGTAGCGCAGCTGCGGAACCCAGAAGGCGTGGATCACGTCAAGCGACGCGAGCCTGAAGCGCACCGTCTCGCCGGTCGGAACCACGAGATCCTGATGTCCGACCGTGCCGGTGTAGAGATCGATCCCGTAGGCGGGATAGTTGAAATGCCACTCCCACTTGGAGCCGGTCACGTTCACCACGAGCTGCGGTCGCTCGCGCGCGGAGACGGTGTCCACGCGATGCTCGGCCGTCAGCGTGATGTACAGCAGGAACGCGACCACGCACGACAGCAGCAGCGCGTAGCCGGCCTCGAGGCGGTCGTGCTCATACCAACGCGCCGCTCTCTCCGGCGGGCGGCGGCGGTAGATGATCACCGCCAGCAGCGTTGCGAGCACGAACAGCGCGAAGACGCCGATCGCGATCGGCACGTAGATGTCGAACACGTGCTGGTACTGCGACCGTGTGTCGATGAGGCCGGAGGGTGTCGCATGCAGCAGCGACGCTGCACCGTGCGACGACAGCGAGAGCCCCGCATCCAAAGTGAGAATCGTCTACCCGCACACGCGCGCTCTCAATCGGGCGGAGACCGTCGTTTCCTGCCACACCCGCAGGGGTACAGTTCTCAGCGTGGCCGTATCGTTTCCGCCGCTCGCGTTTCTCCGCCAGCTCAAGGGGGATCCGCTGGGGCTCGGGCGTTCGGCGCGCTCGCGCCACTCAGAGGAACTCCGGCCGCGTACCAAGACCGCGGACCGTGTCGTCCAGTCGGTCTGCCCCTACTGCGCAGTCGGGTGCGGCCAGCGGGTCTACGTCAAGGACGAGAAGGTCGTCCAGATCGAGGGCGACCCGGACAGCCCGATCTCGCGCGGCCGCCTGTGCCCAAAGGGCTCCGCCTCCCTCGGCTACGTCAACAGCCCGATCCGCGAGTACAAGGTGAAATACAGGCCTCCGCACGGCACCAGATGGGAAGAGCTCGGCCTCGACGAGGCGATGGACATGATCGCCGAGCGTCTGATCAAGACGCGCGCGGAGACCTGGGAAGACGAGACGGACGACGGCGAGCCGCTGCGTCGCACGCTCGGCTTCGCCGTTCTCGGCGGTGCCACGCTCGACA
>JAOPZV010000220.1 GCA_025963935.1 Solirubrobacterales bacterium | reverse complement strand
GACTCCCATCGGAGCGCGCTCAGTCTGAGCGGCGGGCCCGGATCCGGTTTCGCAGGGCGCCGCCGGCGACCGCCAGCAGGAAGGCCAGAATGAAGGCGATCAGCGCGAGCAGCGGAGCCGGCAGCGTACTGAGGGCAGACGCCACATTGGCATGGACGACGCCCGGGTGGATCAGCCCGGCGCCGATCTTGACGGGCGTTGCGCCGGCATGCGCAGCCCGCGTGATGGCTCGCTGCTCTGCCGGCGTAGCGGCGATCGCGACCGGAATCGCGCCTCCCGCGCCGCCCCGACCTCCCGCTGCGGCCAGCTGAGCCTGCCGGATCAGCGCCGCGCAGTTTGTGTACTCTTCCGCGTCCGCGCCGAGCTCTTTCAGAGCACGGCTATAGGCACTCTGGCTGAATCCACCCAGCGACTGTCCGTGCGTGCATCGCTGGATGATCGTTTCGCCGACATCCGCGCTCGCGGGCGCCACCATCGTCAGCAACACAATGGCCAGGAGCGCGGCGGGCAGCGCAAGACGGCTCTTCTTGGCGAGAGTCTCCATGGCTGAGTTCTAAAACGCTACCAATCACCGCGGGCGAGCCCGACGGTTGCCAGGGCACGCGAGAAACCCTCCGCCCAGGCGTCGTGGCTGAACGCGCGCACATCCTCCGCGCCGGCGCGCCCCAGACGAGTCCGCAGCTCGGGGTCGCCCGCCAGACGCTTGATCGCCGCCGCGAGCTCCGCGTTGTCAGCGGCGCGGACCACGAGGCCGTTCTCCCCGTCCCGTACGAGACCTCCCGCGACGGCGCCGACGGCGTCGGAGGCGATGACGGCCAGCCCCCGGTTCATTGCCTCGTTGACCACCAGCCCCCACGGCTCGCGGAACGTGCGAGTGCGAATCGATGGCAACACCAGCACGTCGGCGGCCGCGTACGTGCTGCGGAGCTCGACCGGCGCCATTGTCCCCATGCTCCTCACGCCGTCGCCGTCGCCGGCGACCGGGCCTGCCCGAGGCCGGCGCGCCCGCGGCGAGCTGTCTCCCACGCCAACCAGCGCCAGCGCGCCACCCGCCCCCGCCAGGCCCGAAGCGCGCCAGGCGTCGAGCAGCACGCCCAGGCCCTTCTCCCGAGCCGGTCGGCCGACGAACAGGAATCGCGTCACCGACTCCTCGGGCCACGGCTGCTCGCTGGGGTGCCCGGTCTCCTGTGCGCTCCAGAAGTCGTTGTCGACCGACTGCGGGGCGACGTGGACGTTGCGCGCACCACGCGCTGTCACGTAGTCGCTGACGTGCGGCCCATAGGTGACAACCGCGTCCGCCGAGCGGTAGAGGCGGCGCAGCGGGAGGTAGCTGAGCGCGTGCGCGGCGGTCCGCGGATGCGCCCACAGCGACGCCCACAGGATCAGCGGGATGCCGGCACGGCGCGCTCCGGCCCAGGTCGCCAGCGGCGCCAGACGTCCGCCGGTGGGACACACGACAGCCCGGTAGCGGCCGCTTCGCACGAGCGCCTCGAGGCCGAGGGGCCGCACTTCGTGCTGTGCGAACGGCAGCTCTCCGCTGAAGGATCCGCCCCCGTGCTTGGCGCGTCCGCCGAACAGCGCGAGCTCGATGCCCTCACGCTCGTGCAAGCGCGCGAGCGCACCTGCCCGGTAGGCCGGTAGATGGCCCGTGACGAACAGCAGCGGCTTCACGCGAGGACGTGCCTGTAGGCGGCCACGGTCTGCTCGCCGCAGCGCTCCCACGTGAAGTTAGCCGCGACGGTCGCGCGGGCGCGCTGTCCCGCCTCGCGCAGCCGTTGGGGATCGGACAGCAGCTCGTCGATTCGCTGACTGAGACGCTCGATGTCGCCGGGCGGCACGAGCATGAACCCGTCACCGGCGGCCGCGATCTCCTCGGGACCCGGCTCGCCGCGACAGCCGATCGCGGGGACTCCCGCGGCCATCGCCTCGACGTAGGCGACGCCGAACGCCTCCTCGGTGGAGGGCATCACGAACAACGTTGCGTGCCGGGACTCATCCATCGCCTCGTGCGGCGCGAGCTGTCCGTGGAAGTCGACTCGCCGCGACACCTCCAGCCGCGCCGCGAGTCCTTCGAGGGCGACCCGCTCGGGCCCTTCGCCGACGATCGAGTAGCGCAGCGTGGGGTGGCGCTGTCCGAGCACGGCGAGCACGCGCAGGACATCGGCGTGACGCTTGCGTGCCACCAGGTGCGCCACGGTGATGAGCGTCGGGCCGCCGTCGCGGGGCTCGTGCCTCTGTGTGCGCTGCTCGGGACGGTGCGTGGGCGCTAGCTCGGCGCCGAGGTGCACGACGCGCGCCTCGCCGGCCCCGCGAGCCCGCGCGAGGTCGGCGATGCCACGGCTGTTGGCCAGCACCAGCCGGGCTGCGGCGAGACTGCGCTCGACCGCCCGCGCCCCGCCCTCGTCCCGCGGCGCGGTGTAGAGCACGTCGCCTCCGTGGACGGAGACGACGACCGGGGGTTGTCCGTGGAGGTATGGCAGGGCGCGCCGCACCGCGTCACCGGCGGGCACGGCGTTGTGGGCGTGGACCAGATCGAAAGGGAACGAGCGGGACAGGCGGCGCAGGGCAAATGCCAGCGCCGGGGCCGCCCAGGCGCCCCAGCTGCCGTAGTGGCCGTCGCGCGGAGGGGAGACGTATGGGACGTAGGTGACCTGCAGGCCGTCGCGTGTCTGGGCGCGCGGCTCCTGCACGCGCGATGCGAGCGCTGCGGCCGCGCCGCGCGGGCCCGCCGAGAGCGCCGC
>JAOPZV010000210.1 GCA_025963935.1 Solirubrobacterales bacterium | reverse complement strand
CCTTGAACGACTCGGGGATCGACGGCTCGGCGATGTTCTCGCCCTTGACGATCGCCTCGTAGGCCTTCACGCGGCCGACCGTGTCATCGGACTTGATCGTCAGCATCTCCTGCAGCGTGTAGGCGGCACCGAACGCCTCCAGCGCCCAGACCTCCATCTCGCCGAAGCGCTGGCCGCCGAACTGCGCCTTGCCGCCCAGCGGCTGCTGGGTGACGAGCGAGTACGGACCGGTCGAGCGGGCGTGGATCTTGTCGTCGACGAGGTGCAGGAGCTTGAGGATGTACATGTAGCCCACCGTCACCTGTTCCTCGAACGGCTCTCCGGTGCGGCCGTTGAACAGCGTCATCTTCCCGGAGGCCTGCTCGCCCTCGCGGCGGGACTTCTGGACGTCCATGCGGATGCGGCCCTTGTGGGCGTCCTGCCACTTGACGAGCGCGTTGTCCACGTCCGCCACGGTCGCACCGTCGAACACCGGGGTGGACACGTAAACGCGGCCGTTGCCGTTGGGCGTGTGGGCGTCGCGGTAGGCGGGGCTGTCGTCGTCGTACCAGCCCTGCGCCGCGACCCACCCGAGGTGGGTCTCGAGGATCTGCCCCACGTTCATCCGCGAGGGCACGCCGAGCGGGTTGAGGATCACGTCGACGGGCGTGCCGTCCTCGAGGAACGGCATGTCCTGCTGGTCGACGATCTTCGAGATCACGCCCTTGTTCCCGTGACGGCCCGCGAGCTTGTCGCCCTCGGAGATCTTCCGCTTCTTGGCAACGAACACGCGCACCAGGTCGTTCACGCCCGGCGGCAGGTCGTCGCCCGCGTCACGGCTGAACGTCTTGACGTCGATCACCACGCCGCCCTCTCCGTGCGGGACCTTCAGCGAGGTGTCGCGCACCTCACGGGCCTTCTCCTTGAAGATCGCCCGGATCAGCTTCTCCTCGGCCGTCAGCTCGGTCTCGCCCTTCGGCGTGACCTTGCCCACGAGCAGGTCGCCGGAGATGACCTCGGCGCCGACGCGCACGATGCCGCGGTCGTCGAGGTTGCGCAGGGACTCCTCGGAGCGGTTGGGGATGTCGCGGGTGATCTCCTCCTCGCCGAGCTTCGTCGTGCGCGCGTCGACCTCGTACTCCTCGATGTGGATCGAGGTGAGCTCGTCGTCCTGCACGAGTCGCTTGGACAGGATGATCGCGTCCTCGAAGTTGTAGCCCTCCCAGGACATGAAGGCGACCATCAGGTTCTTGCCGAGCGCCATTTCGCCCTTGTCGGTCGAGGAGCCGTCGGCGAGCACGTCGCCCGCCTTGACCTTCTGGCCGGTCTGGACGAGCGGCTTGTGGTGGATCAGCGTGCCCTGGTTGGAGCGCATGTACTTCTGCAGCTCGTACTCGTCCTTCTTGCCGTCGGTGCCGGCGATCACGATCTGGTTGGCATCGATGAAGTCGACCGTGCCGGCGGCGCGGGACAGCAGCACGTCGCCCGTGTCGAGGGCGGCGCGGCGCTCCATCCCGGTGCCGATCAGCGGAGCGTCGGACTTCAGCAGCGGCACAGCCTGGCGCTGCATGTTCGAGCCCATCAGCGCGCGGTTGGCGTCGTCGTGCTCGAGGAACGGGATCATCGCCGTCGCCACGGACCAGATCTGCTCGGGGGACACGTCGATCAGGTCCACGTCCTTGGGGCCGACCGTCACGTACTGGCCGGCCTGGGTGCGGCAGAGGATTTCTGAGCCCTTCAGGCGACCGGTCTTCGGGTCGACCGGCGTGTTCGCCTGGGCGATCAGCAGCTCCTCTTCCTGGGTGGCGTCGAGGTGCTGGACCTCGTCGGTCACCACGCCGTCCTTGATCACGCGGTAGGGCGTCGTCACGAACCCGTACTCGGAGACCTCGGCAAACGAGGACAGCGAGCCCATCAGGCCGATGTTCGGGCCCTCCGGGGTCTCGATCGGGCACATGCGCCCGTAGTGGGTGGGGTGCACGTCGCGCACCTCGATCGGCGCGCGCTCGCGCGTCAGGCCACCGGCCCCCAGCGCGGACAGGCGCCGGCGGTGGGTCAGCCCGGAGAGCGAGTTCGTCTGGTCCATGAACTGGCTGAGCTGGGAGGAGCCAAAGAACTCCTTCAGCGCGGCCACGACGGGACGGATGTTGATGATCGTCTGCGGCGTGATCGTGTCGGCGTCCTCGGTGGTGAGGCGCTCGCGCACGACGCGCTCCATGCGGTATAGGCCGATCCGGAAGGCCTCCTGGATCAGCTCGCCGACGGTGCGCAGGCGGCGGTTGCCGAAGTGCTCGTACTCGTCGAGGTGCTCGGCGACGGGCTCACGCGGCATGCTCATCGCCTCGGCCGCGTAGTCCTTGATCTCGACCTCCCCGTCCTCGGGCAGGCCGAGGCGCTTCGGCAGCGAGACCAGCTCGCGCACCAGCGCGATGATGTCGTCGTGCGTCAGCGTGCGCGTGTCGATGTCCACGTCGAGGCCGAGACGTGAGTTGAGCTTGTAGCGGCCCACGCGCGTGAGGTCGTAGCGCTTGGGGTCGAAGAACAGCTGGTTGAGGAGCGCCTTCGCGTTGTCCACGCTCGGCGGCTCGCCCGGACGCTGCTTCTTGAACAGCTCGATCAGCGCGCCCTCTTCGGTTCGCGTGGCCTCCGTGTCGGAGTCGATCGTGTTGCGGATGTACAGCGAGTTCTCGTACAGCCGCAGGATCTCCTCGTCGCCGGCGTAGCCCATCGCGCGCAGCAGCACCGTCACGGGCAGCTTGCGCTTGCGGTCGATGCGGACGAAGACCTTGCCCTTCTTGTCGATCTCCAGCTCGAGCCACGAGCCACGGGCGGGCATAAGGTTGGTGATGAAGACCTGCTTCTCGCGGTCCTTCGGCTCCATCAGGTAGGCGCCGGGGGAGCGGACGAGCTGCGTGACGACCACGCGCTCGGTGCCGTTGATGACGAACGTTCCGCGCTCGGTCATCCACGGGAAGTCGCCCATGAACACTGACTGCTCGCGGATCTCTCCCGTCTCGCGGTTGATGAACGCGACGGTCACCGTCAGGGGACGGGCGTAGGTCAGGTCCTTCTCGCGGCACTGCTCGAGCGAGGCGACCGGCTCGTCGAATGTGAACTCGCCGAACTGCACGGCGAGGTTGCCGGTGTAGTCCTCGATGGGCGAGATGTCGTCGATCGTCTCGCGGAGGCCGCCCTTCTTGGGGTCGGTCAGCCACGCGAACGAGCGGCGTTGAATGTCAATGAGGTTGGGGACGTCGACTGTCTTATTCAGGCGCGCGAAGCTTCTGCGCGTCCGGAGAGCGTCTGCAGCAGCCAAGAAATGACTCCTTCGGAGGGCGATACACGGGCAGAGGAGGGCGCCGAAGCGCGACCAGCAAAGATAGCACAGAGCATCGGCGCCCTTAAGGGCCACCGGTACTCACGGACCCCGTCCGAGACATTCGCGTATGTGGCGCGATGCCATTCCTGCAGGACGGCTGCGACTATCGACCAGCGCTACGGGACTCTACCGGAAAATGCGCGATTGTGAGCCGAATATAAAGACGGCCCTGGGCGGGGCGCTGCTCGCTGTCGGGACCGCTCTCGCGTGCGGGCGGCCGCGCGCCGCAGTGCGCTGCGAGCGTCGCGGTCTGGGCCGGCACTCGCGAGCCGGGTTTGTAGAGAGGGCCCAGCGCGTTCGAGAGCGGCCCTGCATGTCTAGGCCAAGCGAAGCCGTCCCTCGGGCGGTCGCCCGCGAAGCCGCGACCGCCCGAGGGACCGGCGAAGCGCTATTTGACCTCGACCGACGCTCCTGCCTCCTCGAGTTCCTGCTTGAGCTTGTCGGCCTCCTCGCGTTCCAAGCCCTCCTTGACGGGCTTGGGAGCCTCGTCGACGAGCGCCTTTGCCTCTTTGAGGCCGAGGCCGGTGGCCGCGCGAACAACCTTGATCACCTGGATCTTCTGGTCGCCGGAGCCGGTGAGGATCACGTCCACGGTGCCGGCTTCCTCGTCCTCCGCCGCCGCTCCGTCTCCGCCACCGCCGCCCGGCGCCGCGACCGGCGCGGCAACCGCGGCGGCCGATACGCCGAACTCCTCCTCGAGCGCCTTGATGCGCTCGGCGAGCTCGAGCACCGAGATGCCCTTCAGCTCCTCGATCCAATCCTGCGTGCTTGTAGCCATGTTGCTGTCAGTCCTCCTTGGTGGGATTCGCCTCGGCGTCCTCGGGCTGAACATCAGCCGAGGCGTCCGCCTGCGCGTCGTTTTCTTGCGCCGGCTCATCTGCCGCCGGCTCAGCTTGGTCCTCCGTTGTCTGCTCCGCCGCCGGCTCCTCGGCGGGTGCCGCGGCCTCGGCCGGGGCGTCCTCCGGGGCTGCGGCCTCGCCCTCGCCGGCGTCGGGCGCCTCGGCGGTCGCCTCCACGGCAGGCGGCTCCTCCGGAGCCTCGGCAGGCGGCGGTGCGGCGGCCTCGGCGGTTGCGTCCTGTGCGGGCGCCTCGGCCTCGGCAGCTGTGTCATGCGCCGCGGGGGCCTCGCCCTCGCCGGCGTCGGGCGCCTCGGCCGTGGCCTCCTCGGCAGGGGGCTCCTCCGCCGCAGCGGTATCGGCCTCACCGGCCGGCTCCTCCGCCT
>JAOPZV010000175.1 GCA_025963935.1 Solirubrobacterales bacterium | reverse complement strand
ACCTCACCATCGGCGGATCAGCCGCCTCGGGCGGGCGCCTGCGGGTGCGCTCCGGCGGACGACTGAGCGGCGTGCTGGGCGGCCGCTCCTTCCATGCGAGCGCATCCGCCCAGGTCAAGGCCGGGCGGGCAAGCTCGGGGAGCGGCCTCTCGGGCGGCCCCTCATCCGGCGGCCTCCCCGCGTTCCCGATCCCGGGCCTCGCCCGACTGCCCTGATGGCCAACGCCCTCGCCGCGGAGACCTCCCCGTACCTGCGCCAGCACGCGGAGAACCCAGTGGACTGGCTGCCCTGGGGGCCGGTCGCCCTCGCGCGCGCGAGGGAACAGGACAAGCCACTGCTCGTCTCGATCGGCTACTCCTCGTGCCACTGGTGCCACGTGATGGAGCGCGAGTCCTTCGAGGATGCGCGCATCGCCGAGCTGATGAACGAGAGCTTCGTCTGCGTGAAGGTCGACCGCGAGGAGCGTCCGGACGTCGATGCGATCTACATGGAGGCGGTGCAGGGGATGACAGGCCGCGGCGGCTGGCCCCTGAACGTCTTCCTGACTCCCGAGCAGCTCCCGTTCTACGGGGGCACTTACTTTCCGCCCGACGCGCGACAGGGGATGCCCTCGTGGAGCCAGGTCCTGCAGGCGATCGCGGAGTCCTGGAGCGAGAACCGCGAGCAGATCAGGGCCGGCGGAGAGGGAATCCGCGAGCGGCTGTCGGGCGGGGCCCTGCTGCGGCCCTCCGATGAGCCGATCCACGAGTCCTCGCTGCAGGCGGCGGTCACGAGGCTGAGCGAGGCGTTCGACGCTCGCAACGGTGGCTTTGGCGGAGCGCCGAAGTTCCCCCAGGCCTCCGTCATCGAGTTCCTGCTGCTGCGTGGTGAGCGCACGATGGCGCTGAGCACCCTGACCGCGATGGCCACCGGTGGGATCCACGACATCCTCGGCGGCGGCTTCGCCCGCTACAGCGTCGACGACACGTGGACGGTGCCCCACTTCGAGAAGATGCTCTACGACAACGCGCTGCTGGCGCGCGCCTACCTGCACGGGTGGCAGGCATCCGAAGATGAGCGTCTGCTCGAGGTCGTGCGCGACACCCTCGACTGGACGTTGCGCGAGATGCGCGGTCCGGAGGGCGGCTTCTACTCGGCGCTCGACGCCGACTCGGAGGGTGTCGAGGGGCGCTACTACGTGTGGACGGTGGGCGAGCTCAGGGAAGCCCTCGGCGCCGATGCGGACGCCGCGGTCTCCTGGCTGGGCGTGAGCGAGCAGGGCAACTTCCTTGATCCGCACCACCCCCAGCCCGGCCAGAACGTTCTCCAGGACCGCGGTCCGCGCCCCGCCGAGGACGTTCGCGAGCGGATCCGCTCGCGGCTGCTCGATGTGCGCGAAGCACGCGTGCGCCCGGCGCTCGACGACAAGCGGCTGACGAGCTGGAACGCGCTGATGATCAGCGCCCTGGCCGATGCCGGCGCAACGCTCAACGAGCGGCGCTACCTCGATGCCGCGGTGGCATGCGCCGAGTTCCTGCTCGCAGAGCTGCGCGAGGAGAGCGGCCACCTGCTGCGCAGCTACAACGATGGGCGGGCAAAGATCGACGCCTACCTGGAGGACCATGCGTTCCTGCTCGAGGCGCTGCTCGTGCTCTTCGAAGCGACATGCGAGGAGCGCTGGCTCGACCGCGCGCGGTGGGTGGCCGGGGAGATGATCACGCGTTTTGCCGACCCCGAGCACGGCGGGTTCTTCTCCACCTCCTCCGACGGAGAAGCGCTGATCGCGCGGCGCAAGGACCTCGACGACAGCCCGATCCCGTCGGGCGCGTCAAGCGCGGCGATGGGCCTTCTGCGGCTCGCTCAGTTGACCGGCGAGACCGACTACGAGCGCCACGCCGTCTCGGTGCTGCGGCTGCTGCACGAGATCGCCCCGCGCCATCCGGCTGCGTTCGGCCACCTGCTGCAGGCAATTCACTGGTATCTCGTGCCGGCCCGCCCGATCGCCTGCGAGGTCCCCGGTGGGTGGGCGCCGCTCGCTACAGAATCGACAGGTAGCGGTCGAGCTCCCACTGGGTCACCTGCACCCGGTAGTCGTCCCACTCCTGACGCTTGATCTCGACGTAGCGGTTGAACATGTGCTCGCCGAGGGTGCGCAGCACGAGCTCGGACTCGGCGGTGATCTCGATCGCCTCGCCGAGGCTCTCCGGCAGCTGCTCGACGCCGAGCCGCTTGCGCTCCTCGCCGGAGAGGTGGTAGAGGTTCTTCTCCATAGGCTCCGGCAGCTCGTAGCCCTTCTCGATGCCCTCGAGCCCGGCCTGCAGGAGCACGGCGAACGTCAGGTAGGGGTTGCATGCGGGGTCCGGACAGCGCAGCTCCATGCGCGTCGCCTTCTCGCGGCCGGGATGGTAGAGCGGCACGCGAACGAGCGCCGAGCGGTTGCGGCGCGACCATGCGACGTAAACGGGCGCCTCGAAACCCGGGACGAGGCGCTTGTAGGAGTTCACCCACTGGGCGAAGATCGCGCAGATCTCCCGCGCGTGCTTGAGCTGCCCCGCGATGAACGCCTTGCCGACGTCGGACAGGAAGTACTGATCGTCGGGGTCGTAGAAAGCGTTCTTCCCGTCGCTGAACAGCGACTGGTGCGTGTGCATCCCGGAGCCGTTCTCACCGAACAGCGGCTTGGGCATGAACGTCGCGTGCCAGCCGTACTTCATCGCGTACTCCTTGACGGTGATGCGGTATGTCATGCAGTCGTCGGCCATCTTCAGCGCGTCGGCGTAGCGCATGTCGATCTCGTGCTGGGAGGGCCCGACCTCGTGGTGGGTGTACTCGACGTGGATCCCGAGCTCTTCGAGGGCGAGCACCGTCTCGCGGCGCACATCGGAGCCGGCGTCGAGGGTCGTCAGGTCGAAATAGCCTCCCTCGTCGAGCACCTCGGTGGAGCGGGAGTCGCGGAACAGGAAGTACTCGAGCTCGGGACCGACGTTGAACGTGTCGAAGCCCATCGCGTGCGCCCGCTCCAGCGCACGACGCAGAACGTGGCGGGGGTCGCCCTCATACGGATTGCGCTCGGGGGTGATGACGTCGCAGAACATCCGGCCCACGCCCTGCTCCTCCGGCCGCCACGGCAGCACGGCGAACGTGCTCGGATCGGGCATCGCGATCATGTCGGACTCCTCGATCGCGTTGAAGCCGGTTATCGAGGACCCGTCGAAGCCCATCCCCGCCTCGAACGCGTCGTCGAGCTCCGCGGCGTTGATCGAGAAGGACTTCAGCTGACCGAGAATGTCGGTGAACCAGAAGCGGATGAAGCGGATCTGGCGCTCGGCGACGAGCGCCTTGACGTCCTCCGCGGTCTTCGGCTGCTCCGGTGCCATCGAGCCTGACCTTACCGATGGCCCCAGCGCACCGCTATCGACGATTGGCTAAACCGCGTCGTGGGGATCGGCCGCCTCAGTGGCCGGCGACGGCGGCGACGAAGCTGGCCACCTGTTCGGCTTCCTTGCCCTGGTAGAGCTGCGCGGGCATCTGCCCGAGCCCGCGCGCTCGGCCTTCGGTGATCGCCCCCAGCACGAGGGCCTTGCGGCCGGCCGGCGTGGCGATGTCGGTGCCGACGCGCACGTCGAGGTTCGGGCCGACCCGCCCGACGGCCTTCACAGCGGCAAGCGTGTGGCAGACGGCGCAGGAGCGCGCGAACAGTTCACGTCCCTTCTGCTGTTCCGTGCTGAGGCGCACCCCGCCGACCGCGACGCTCGCCTTGTGCTCGCCGTTGAACGCCAGCACGAGGGCCGGGACGGCGAGGCCGAAGACGAACACCAGCGTGATCCCCAGGGTGATGGCCCGCTGACCGATCTTCGAGTCGGTGTAGAGCGATCGGCGCGCGCCGCGGGCACCGCGATGCATCGCGACGAAGAAGATGCCGAGCCCGAGGAGCAGCCAGAAGGTGATGATGGCGATGGCCATGGGGGCGAGAAGATATCGCCTGGCGCCGCCGGACGGTCCATGGACGGGCTCCTCGACCGAACGTCCAGGCGCCCACGTGAGAGAGCCCCCACCTTTAGGCCCCCCAAAGCTAGGCCGCTAACCTGGTTGGTGCCCGGCAATCTACGAGCTTATGGACGCGTGGTCATGAACATCTTCCGTCGTCTCTCCCTCCACCGCCTGCTGCTCGTATGCGCGATTGCGATCGTGGCCGGGGTGTCCGCCACGGCGCTCGCCTCGGCAGTCGGCTCGAGCGCGAAACCGCCTGCCAAGCCGCTCGCAGCAGCCGTGCACGATGCGCTGGGCGCCTCACCGGTGGAAGGGGTGAGCGCGAACATCACGCTGACCAACCGCCTGCTCGAAGGCGCCAGCCTGGCAAGCGGCAACGGCCAAACCGGCGGCCTGGCCTCGAGCCCGCTCGTCAAGGGCGGCTCAGGGCGCCTGTGGGTCGCCAAGGACGGCCGCGTCCGTCTCGAGCTGCAGGCAGAAAAGGGTGATACGGAGATCCTGTTCGACGGCAAAACGGTGACGATGTACGACGCCGCGAACAACACGCTGTACCGCTACGACATCCCTGCGGGCACGCAGAGGGATGCCGCGACGAAGAGCGACACCTCCACGCACGCGCACCAAACTCCGACGCTGTCGAAGATCGAAGAAGCGATCACGCACCTCAAGGAACACGTGAACGTCTCCGAAGCGACGCCCGCCAACGTTGCCGGCCAGCCGGCCTACACGGTGCGCGTCTCGCCGAAGGAATCCGGGAGCCTCCTCGGCGGCGCCGAGCTGTCCTTCGACTCGGCCCACGGCATCCCGCTGCGCGCTGCCATCTACTCGTCGACGAGCCCGTCATCGCCCGTGATCGAACTGGCGGCCACGGAAATCTCCTACGGCCCCGTCGAAGCCTCCGTGTTCTCCTTCACCCCGCCGTCCGGCGCCAAGGTCGAAGATCTCACCGGCTCGGCCCCGCACGCACCTGCCGCGCCGGCCGAGAAGACCGGGAAGAGCAAGCCGACGCTGACCGGCCACGGTCATGGGGTCTCCACGATCGGCGTCCTCGAAAGCAAGACCTCCTCGGGCGCCAAGAGCACGAACAGCGCGCTGGAAGGCCTTCCAAAGGTGAAAATCAACGGGGCGACAGCCAGCGAGCTGCGCACCGAGCTCGGCACGATCCTCACCTTCGAGCGCTCGGGTGTGCGGTACGTGCTGGGCGGCTCGGTCACCCCCGCGGCCATCGAGGCGCTGGCCCGAGGCCTCTAGCGTGAGCGACGGTGGGTCGCCGCCGCCCGTGAAGGCGCGCGGACTGGTCAAGCGCTACAAGGAGGTCCTCGCGGTCGACCACATCGACCTGAACGTCCGCACGGGTGACGTCTACGGCTTCCTCGGGCCCAACGGGGCGGGCAAGACGACCACCCTGCGGATGGCTCTGGGGCTGATCACGCCGACCGAGGGCACCGTCGAGCTGTTCGGCCGCAACCCGATGCGCCAGGGTGCGCGAGCGCTCGAGGGTGTCGCCGGATTCGTCGAGGCGCCGCGCTTCTACCCGTACCTCACCGGACGCAAGAACCTCGAACTGCTCGCAGCGCTGGATGGCGACGGTGCAAGCGAGCGGATCGACGAGGTGCTCGGGGTGGTCGAGCTCGCCCCGCGCGCGGGCCACCGGGTGGCGGGCTACTCGCACGGCATGCGCCAGCGGCTCGGGCTCGCCTCCGCGCTGCTGCGCCGGCCACGGCTGCTGATCCTCGATGAGCCGGCGACCGGTCTGGACCCGGCGGGGATGCGCGACATGCGGCGGCTGATCCGCCGTCTGGCGGACGACGGGATAACGGTGCTGCTCTCCAGTCACCAGCTCCCGGAGGTGCAGGAACTGTGCGACCGCGTGGCGATCGTCGACTCCGGCCGGGTCGTCTACGAGGGCGCGCTGAGCGACCTGCGCCGTCAGGGCGGCGCCGGCTACCGGCTGCGCAGCACCGACGACGTCCGCGCCCTGGAGCTCGCTCGCCTGCAGACCGGCATCGAGCACCCGCTCGCCGACGGGACCGGGCTGGGCTTCCAGGCCGACGAGGACGCGGTGGCAGCATTCTCGCTGGCGCTGGGCCGCGCCGGGATCGGCATCCTGGCGCTCACACCGGAGCTTGCGACGCTCGAGGATCTGTTCTTCCGGCTGACCGAGAACGGCGCCGGGGGCAGCCAGCCGAACGGCGCCGACGCAGCGCAGGGCGTGAGCGACTCAGACCGGCTCGTGGCAACGCAATGAGCAGCGTCGCCGCATCGCCGCCGGTCGGCGTGTCGCGCTCGAAGCGATCGAGGCGGCCGTCCACGGCCACCGTCTACCGCTGGGAGCTGCGCAAGCTCGTCTCGCAGAAGCGAACGTACCTGGGACTCGCGCTGGTGATCATCCTCCCGATCTTCTTCGTCGTCTTCCAGAACGTGCACCAGCGCCACGATCGCGGTGCCGACAACATCTTCGCCGCGCAGATCACCCAGTCCGGGCTGGCCACCCCCGTGCTGATGTTGCTGTTCCTGTCGGTCTTCATGCTGCCGCTGGCGGCAGTCCTCGTCGCGGGTGACATCGTCGCCGCCGAGGATGGCAACGGCACCCTGAAGACGATCCTCACGCGGTCGGTCGACCGCGGCCGGGTGTTCGCGGCGAAGGCCCTCGCGGCCGTCACCTATGCGGCGATCGCAGTCTTCCTGTCGGCCGCGGTCGCCACGGTCGCCGGGGTCGCATCGTGGGGCTTTCAGTCGGTCCGAACGTTCTCCGGAACGGTCGTCTCGGCACCCGAAGCCCTGCTGCTCGTGTTCGCCTCCAATGCGATCTACCTCATACCGCTGCTGACCGTCGCGGCCATCGGCCTGCTGCTGTCAACCGCGACGCGCAACAGCGCGGCGGCGGTGGTCGGCACGATCGGGCTCGTGATCCTGCTGTTCATCATCGCCCAGATCCCGGGCCTGGAAGGCATCAAGCCCTATCTGCTGACCGAACAGTTCGAGAACTGGCACGGCCTGCTGCGCACGCCTACCGACTGGGCGCCGATAGCGCACTCCGCGTGGGTCTGCGCCCTGTATGGGGTCCCGGCGCTGTTCGCCGCCTACCTCATCTTCCTGCGCCGAGACGTCGCCGGCGGCTAGAGCGGCCTGGCGGGGGTCAGCCGACCTCGGCCGGCAGCTCGACGACCGCGAGCTCGACGTCGCCCATCAGCCGGCGGGCCTCACGCGCGTCGATCAGCCCGGCCCCTAGGCGCGCCGTCGACTCGGCGCCGCAGGCCACCCCGAAGCGCAGGCACTGGTCGGGCGCACGACCTTCGTAGCGAGCGGCCAGATAGCCGGCGAGGAAGGCATCGCCCGACCCCCGCTTGGCGATCGGCTCGCGCGGTTCGATGCTGGCCCGCTTCAGGCGCCGCTGGCCGTCGATCAGCACCTGCGCGAAGCAGCCATCAGGCAGGGTCATGATCGCCTCGCGAGGTCCGAGCGCCGCGATCTCGACGACCACGAGAGAACGCTCCTCCTCGCCCGCGAACTCGTGGCCGACGAGCTCCTCAGCCTCGAGCACGTTCGGCGAGACGACGTCCGGTTCCGCCCGAACCGCCTGGCGAAGGGGCTCTCCGTCGGTGTCGACCACCGTCGTGACCTCCATCCGCTCGAGATCGCGGATCAGCGACGCGTAGATGTCCGGCTCGACGCCTCGCGGGAGCGACCCGGCGAACACGACGATCGCAGCCCCGCGCGCCAGGTACAGGAGCTTGTCGCGGAACAGCTCGACCTCGCGCTCGCTGACCAGCGGGCCGCGTTCGTTGATCTCCGTCTGCTCCCCGGTCGTTGGGTCGAGCACCGAGGTGTTCGTCCGCGACTCGTCGCGAATGCGGACGAAGTCATTGAGGATCGACTCCTCTGTCAGCTGCTCGACGATGTGCGTGCCCGTGGCCCCGCCGGCGAACCCGGTCGCGATCACGGGCTGGCCGAGAGCCTTCAGCGTGCGCGCGATGTTGACTCCCTTGCCGCCTGCCATCGTGCGCTGTTCGACGGTCCGGTGCCGGCGCCCCAGCCTGAAGTTCGGCACTGCGAGAGACTTGTCGATCGCCGCGTTCAGCGTGACCGTGATGATCATCCTGGCTCCCTACCCACCTTCCAAGACGCCTTAACGACACGCGATCGGGGGCCCACGACACACAGGCTAGCGGAACGATACGGGAGGCCCGACCAGCCCGGCCCCGCGCGGCCGCAGCGGCCAGCGGGCGCTGCACGAGGGCCCACGAGGCCTCCGCATCGCGTCGTTTCGCGGCTTCTCCTCACCGCTGCTCGGTCCAGGCGCTGCTCCCGGCCGAGATGCTCCAGGCCGCCTCACGCAGGCGCTCGGCCTCGCTGCGCGCGGCCGCCGCGGGATCACCGCCGAGCGCTGCGTGGGCATTGACGATGCTGCGCGACGCCGTGACGAGGCCGCCGGCGCGGCCGGGCGCGAAGGCCGGAGCCAGGCTCTCCACCCGCCCACCCTGCGCGCCCACGCCGGGCAGAAGGAACGTGGCGGTGGGCATCAGCTCGCGGGCCCGGGCGAGATGGCCCGGCTCGGTTGCTCCCATCACGGCTCCCACGTCGCTCACGCCGGACTCGCCGATCTGAGGCCGGCCGAGCTCCTCGACGAGCGCGGCGATCCGCTCCCACACCGTCCCGCCGGCCGCGAGCGGCAGGTCCTCGATATCGGCGGCACCCGGGTTCGAGGTGCGCACCAGCAGAAGCACCCCGGCGCCGACCTCACGCGCCGCGCGTACGAACGGCTCCACCGAGTCACGGCCCATCAGCGGGTTGATGGTGGCCAGATCGGCGCCAAGCCCCTCGACCGTCCCGAACGGGGTGTCGGTGCCACCGAACAGGGCGGCGGCATAGGCGGCGGCGGTCACGTCGATGTCGCCCCGCTTGCCGTCGGCGATCACCAGCAGGCCTGAGCGCCGGGCGTGCCCGGCGAGGTCTGCGAGCACGCTCCAGCCGGCTGCTCCGAGCACCTCGAAGCGGGCCAGCTGCAGCTTGACCGCCACGCAGGCCTCCGCGGTGGCGTCGATCAGCGCACGGCAGTGGGCGAGAACCAGGCGCGCTGCCCTGTCCCGCGGCGAGCCGTCCTGCTCGAGGCCATCCCCCGCCCCGGGCCACAGCGCACCGGGATCGGGGTCCACTCCGAGGACGATCTGCGACTCGCGCTCGGCGACCCGAGCGGCGAGCATGTCTCCGAAGGAATGCGGCGTCAGCGACCCTTCACCGCGCTCTTCAGGCCGCTTCCTGCGGTGAAGCGAGGCACGCGTGAAGCGGCGATCTGGATGCGCTCGCCGGTGCGGGGGTTCACGCCCATCCGCGCACCGCGGTCGCTCACGTGGAACTTGCCGAATCCGGATACCGTCACGTCGCTGCCGCGGCGCAGGGCATCCTCAACCGTGGCTAGCACCGCGTCCACCGCGCGTGCGGCATCCTGCTTGGTCAGCTCGGCGCGGTCTGCCACCTGGTCGACCAGCTCGGACTTCGTCACTTCGTCCTCCTCGTTCGTGAACCAGTGTGTCGAAGCTAACACCATATGCGGACGGGCGCATACGCAAGAATGCACGGATGGCCATCAATCGAGTCGCCTGGATCGCGACGGTCCTCGTCGCGCTGCTCACCGCCCTGCTGCTGCTCCTCTCCGGATACACCGGCTATGCCGGACTCGGCGTGGCGGTCGCGGCCTCGGCGGCGATCAACCTGATCTAGATCCGCGCTCCGCCCGCGGGCCGAGGGCGCCCACCGGCTCGCCGCCCGGCTATGCGCCCCGCTGCAGCCACGCGAGGAGCGCGCGCGCCGCGCGGCCGCGGTGGCTGATCGCATCCTTCTGCTCGTCGGAGAGCTCGGCCATCGTCAACCCAGCGGGCCCGTCTTCCGGCAGGAACGCCGGGTCGTAGCCGAACCCGCGCTCGCCGCGTGGATCGGCAGCGAGCCGTCCGCGGCAGCGGCCCTCGAACACGCGCGCCTCACCGCCGCTCGCCGGATCGACGTAGGCCAGCGCGCACACGTACTCCAGAGCGCTGCCCGCGGGTGCCTCGCGCAGCAGCTTCGCGAGGTTCTCCTCGTCGCTCGCCTGCTCGCCGGCGAACCGCGCCGAGCGCACTCCCGGCGCGCCGCCGAGCGCCGCGGCCGCGATTCCGGAGTCATCGGCGATGGTCGGCCGGCCGCTCGCGCGAGCCGCGGCCTGCGCCTTGACGATCGCGTTCGCGGCGAAGGTGTTGCCCTCCTCGGGCGGCAGGATCACGCTCGCGGGCAGCGCGTCGAGCTGCCAGTCGCTCGTGCCCGGGGCGGCGAGCAGCCGCGCGAACTCCCGGCGCTTGTGGTCGTTGTGCGTCGCGAGCAGCAGCTTCACGGGGCGATGAGGCGGCGTCCAGGGCTACTGGCCGGCAACGGCGGGCTCGCCGGCGCTCGCGGCGAGCGCATCCGAGATGGCCTGCGTCTGGGCGGCGCGCAGCTGCTCGATGCCCTCCGCGGCCAGCGCCAGCAGCTCGTCCAGATGGGCCCGCGACAACGGGGTGCGCTCGGCGGTCGCCTGGACCTCGATCAGTCCTCCCTCGCCGGTCATCACGACGTTCGCGTCGACCTCCGCGGTGGAGTCCTCGGAGTAGTCGAGGTCAAGCAGCGCGGCGCCGTCGATCATGCCGCAGGACACCGCCGCCAGCGTGCCGTTGAGCGGCGTGCGCTCGAGCCGGCCCTCGGCCTGCAGCCGCCCGCACGCCAGCGACAGCGCGACGAACGCGCCGGTGATCGACGCGCAGCGCGTCCCCCCGTCGGCCTGCAGCACGTCGCAGTCGAGGTACATGGTCCGCACGCCCAGCGCCGCGAAGTCGATGAACCCCCGCAGCGAGCGCCCGATCAGGCGCTGGATCTCGACGGTACGGCCGTCCTGGCGCCCGCGCGTGGCGTCGCGCGCCTTGCGCTGTCCGGTCGACGCGGGAAGCATCCCGTACTCGGCGGTGAGCCAGCCACGACCCTGTCCGGCCATCCAGCGTGGCACGCCGTCCTCCGCCGAGGCCGTGCAGATCACGCGCGTCTCGCCCATCGAGATCAGCGCCGATCCGGTCGCGGTGCGAACGAACCCCGGCTCGATCGTCGTGGGCCGCAGGTCCGCCGGACCTCGCCCGTAGCTGCGCTCGCGCATGCGAGCCATCATTCCAGAGCGCTACGGTCGGAGGATCGTGCGCGCGCTCGTGGTGTCCAACATGCTGCCTGACGGCGGGCATCCGGAGCGCGGGATCTTCGTCCGCGACCAGGTCGCCGCGCTGCGCCGCCTCGACGGGCTGGACGTGGAGCTCTACGAGTTCGCTCCGGGGGCGCGAGCTCTGGCGCTCGCCACGCGCGAGCTGCGGCGGCGCTACGGCGGCCGCATGGCAGGAGCACGCGATGGCTCTCCCCGCGGTTTCGACGTCGTCCACGCCCACTTCGGCCTGACCGCATGGCCCGCCCTCGCCGCGCCCGGGCGGGTGCGAGCGCTGACCGTGCACGGCACCGATGTGAGCCACCCGCGCACGCGCCTGGCGACGGCCGCGGTCCTGCCATTCATCGACCTGCCCGCAGCGGTCTCCGCAGAGCTCGCGGAGCAGCTGCCAGGACGCCGTGCACGACGGCGCGCTCAGGTACTTCCGTGCGGCGTGGATCTCGAGCGCTTCGGCCCGCTCCCCCGGGCGCAGGCGCGGAGCGAGCTCGGGCTCGACCCGGCCGGTCCATACCTCCTGTTCCCGGCCGACCCTGCGCGCGCGGTCAAGCGCCACGACCGTGCGCTCGAGCTGGCGCGGGAGACGGGGGCCGAGCTGCTCGTCCTCGAAGGCGTCGCGCCCGACCGCGTCGCGCTGTGGATAAACGCGGCCAACGCCGTGCTCGTTCCCTCCGAGCGTGAGGGATTCGGACTCGCCGTCCTCGAGGCGATCGCGTGTGACGTCCCGGTGCTCGCCACGCCGGTCGGCATACATCCCGATGCGCTGCTGGGCATCGAGGGGACGCTCTGTGCGCCGTTCGACCTGTCTCTCTGGCGGACGGCCCTCGAGCCGCATGTGCGCGCCCCCGACCCCCGCATCGAGGGCCGCTCGAGGGCAGCGCGGTTCTCCTCGGAGGCAGCGGCAGAGCGCGTGGCCGCGGCGTGGCGCGAGACACTGGAGCAATCCGGCCAGCGCTCTGGGTAGCATGAATCGGCTGTGAATCAGATATCCGGCACAACTCCTGACGACGCCACGGCAGCGGCGCAGGACGACAGCCGACCGGCGGACGCCGAGAACGCGCGCCGACCGGAGGGCGAGGCGGGCTTCGGCGCCCGTGGACGCATGCGGCGGCGCGCGCGCTTCCTGCGTAAGGCGCGCGAGCTGGCCTACCGCGATCTCGGCGGCCTCGTGTTCAACCTGCACC
>JAOPZV010000143.1 GCA_025963935.1 Solirubrobacterales bacterium | reverse complement strand
CGCGCACGGACGGTCAGCCCGAATACCTCTCCCAAGACCTCGTCGATGTCGTACCCCGGCAGATCGTTCATGGTTGTGATGATCACTATTCGCTCTCCAGTCTCGGTTGCAATTGCACAGGCCGCTTCGCTAAGAACATCAGATCCCTGCGGAGTGGTCCCGTGGTCGGTTGGCGCCACCTCCAGCTCGAAACCGAGCGCAAGTCTGGAGGGCCATCCACGAGCGCGCCTGCGTTGACGCCTCGCGTGCCCGGACGACGCCACGAGAGTACGCTCACCGCATGCGGAGGCTGAGCGTCGGGCTGCTCGCCGTCAGTGGAGCCGTGGCGTGCTCGACGGCCGCCGAAGCGATGCCGGTCCACCTACAGCGCAGACCGGCGGTTCGCCAGAACGTGCACATCACATTCCGAGGGCGGAATTTGGCTGACGGCGGCTACTACTACGCGGTAATCGTTCTCAGGCCGTATCGGAAATACACCAGGCGATCGCCTCCTCCCTGCTCGACCTCGAGCAACATGTCTCGGACGGACTACGGGTACCCGCACGCCGACGGAGCGGTCGCGCTCCTGCTCGCGCCTGCGAAGTCATCCACGGGGCACTGGTGCCGCGGTGGCTCCTACGAAGGCGCCGTCTACGCGGTGCCTCACGCGCCGCCGTGCGAAAGCACCTACCCCTGCCGCAGTGAACCGTACAAACAGCCATGCGCAGGCGTGGCGCCTGGGTGCGTACAAGGCGTCGTTGCGCGCCCCGAGGAATACGCCTACCCCGACGGGCTGCCCGTCCCCCGCGCGACCGGAACCTCGATCGTCGGCCGGTTCAGCGTCAAGTTGCCCACGCGGTAGGGGCCCGCAGGCGCTCGCCTAAGACGCCGGGGCCTGCGAGCACAGGCTCGCCCGATACGCGAAACTGCACGGCAACCAGCGAGGGGCCTATGCAGCAGCTCACATACACCGCGCCTCACGAGCTCCAATGGCGCGACGCGCCCGACCCGACACTCGGCTCTGACGACGCGGCGCTCGTGCGCCCCCGCGCCGTCGCCACGTGCGATCTCGACGCGCTGATCATCAGCGGCATCTCGCCGTTTCGCCCGCCCTTCCCGCTCGGACACGAATGTGTGGCCGAAGTCGTCGAGATCGGCGACCGCGTCAGCGGCCTGCAACCAGGCCGGCTTGTCAGCGTTCCCTTCCAGATCTCCTGCGGACAGTGCGAGCCCTGCCGGAGAGGTCGGACAGGCAACTGCACCGGCGTGCCTTGGATGTCCACCTATGGTTTCGGGCCGAGCGTCGAGCGGTGGGGCGGCTTCCTTTCAGATCTCGTGTGTGTCCCCTATGCGGAGCACATGCTCGTACCGCTCCCTGACGGGGTCGAGGCCGCGGCCGTCGCGAGCGCCTCGGACAACATGAGTGACGCGTGGCGGACCGTCGGCCCAGCCCTCGCCGAGGACCCGGGCGCACCGGTGCTGGTCGTCGGCGGGGCGGGTCCCGGCTCCATCGGGCTGTACGCGGCGGCGCTCGCGGTCGCTCTCAGCGCCGAGTCGGTGCAGTACGTCGACGCCAGCCTGGAGCGCCGTGAGCTAGCCGAGGCGGTCGGCGCCACGACGCTCGCCGAAACGCCCGAGCGGCTCGGGCCGTTCCCGATCACCGTCGATTCGAGTGCCAGTCCGGAGGGCCTCGCACTCGCGCTGCGCTCGACCGCGCCAGACGGGGTGTGCACAAGCACCGGGATCTACTTCGGCGAGCAGCCGTCGCTCCCGCTGCTCGAGATGTACATCAAAGGGATCACGTTCAAGACGGGCCGCGTTCACGCCCGCGCAGCCATGCCAGAGGTCCTGCAGCTGGCGGCCGCAGGCGCGCTGCACCCCGAGCTGATCACGACGCGCATCACGCCCTGGGCGGACGCAGCCGCCGCCCTGGTTGAGCCCGGCTGGACCAAGCTGGTCATCGAACGCTGAAATCTGAGCAGGCGCCGCCGCCGGCGGCTCTCAGCTGACGGTCATCGACCCGGCCAGCCGCGACACCGACTCCGGGTCGTGCGACGGCAGGTAGACAGTCGGATGTCCGGCGCAGTGAGCCAAGATCGTCTCGAGCGTCGCAACGTGTGCCTTGGGATCCGGCCCGATCGCGTCGGCGCGGCGAGCATGCAACTGCTCGAGCGTGTCGGTGGCGTCCCCCGCCAGCATCACGTGGCGGCCCGAGTCGTCGATGCAGATCACCGAGATGTGGCCGGGAGTGTGGCCCGGTGTGTCGACCGCCACGATGCGGCCGTCGTCGGTAAGGGCACGGCTGCGCGCGAACGCACCGAACGGACCGCCGTCGAGCGTGAATGGCTCCGGGGCGAACCCGGGGGGCAGCGGCTGGCCGAGGACGCGACGCATCACCCGCGGGAATGCATTGGCGAGAAACCGAGCCTCGCCCTCATTGATGCGCACCGGCGCACGCACGTGAACCATTCCGTCCACATGGTCGCCGTGATGGTGGGTCAGCACGACCTCGGAGACATCCTCCACCGACAGACCCGCGGCCGCAAGAGCTCCCGGAAGCTCTTGCTCGTGCGCCACGTCGAATCGGGCGAACGGGACGTTGCGCACCGCCGAGGTCTCGCCGGTGTCGATCAGCAGCAGGCGTCCCTCGTGCTCGACTGCCCAGCAGTGGATCGGCACGGGGTCCGACCAGGGACCAGGCAGAAACAGGTCGAGCTGTCGGCGCGGACCGCTGCTGGGGAACAGGAACGCGCGCTTGAGGCGGACACTTCCCGTCGTCAGGGGGTGAATGCGCATGCTGATCGGCCACCCTACCTCGCTCGCTGGCGCTCGCCAGATGACCCCCGCCGTGAATCGCGTGTCACACCGGGCGCTGTGACCAGGGCACGATTCCCAACTCCGGCTGTGATGGACCCTCCAACATGGCCAGGTACTCGAGCATGTGACCGTCAGGGTCTCGGAAGTAGATCGCTGCAGCGGGCATCCACGCGATGAGGCTCGGCTCATCGGCAGGCTCGCCGAAGAACGAAAGCGGTTGGGTTTCGTGGGCCCGGAGGCGCTCCGGAGCCGAGAGCACGTCCCTGAGCGACATGTCGAAGGCGACGTGTAGCTGCATGGCCATTGGTGCAGATCCGATGGACCACAGACCCAGCATCGCCTTGCCGGCACCACCTATCCACAGGAACGCAGCGCCGCGCTCGGGTAGCTCCAGGGCCACCGAGAGTCCCACCACGTCCCGGTAGAACGTCACCGACCGCTGTAGGTCGGCGACCGTGAGATGCGTCTCAAACAGGCCACGGACGGTCATTCAGCCTCGAGCATCGCCGACGATTGCAGCCTTTGTCCTCGTCGGACAGGCGGTCAAGGTTTGCGCTCGAGCTTCACCTCAGTCGCGTCTACAGAGACGCGCGTGCCGGGGGTCTCGGAGGCATCCATCGCGGCCATCACCCTCGCGCCGGCCTCCATGTCCTCGGCTGTCGCGAAATGCTGAAGGACCACTGCGGTGCCCTGTCCCTCGTCGAACATGATCGTGATGCCAGTCGAAGGCACGCCGGGAGGCGGTCCGTCGGACTGCTCTATACGTTCGAGCAGCCCCTGCAACCTCTCGGCGTTCACGTCGGTGAACCTCACGACACGGACATACATTGCGAACCTCCTCGTTTGGTCGAGCAAACATACACCGACGCAATGTGTGCGCCCTAAGCCGAGCTGCGCTCGTCGGCGAGGTGCGGCATGACCTCTGTGGCAATCAACGCCAGGTGGTCGATGTCGTCCAGGTCGATCACCTGAAGGTATGAACGCGAGCAGCCGGCCTCGCGGTACTCCACCAGCCGGGCCACCACCTCCTCCGGCGAGCCGGCGGCGCCCGAGTTGCGTAGGTCCTCCACGTCGCGGCCAATGCGCGCGGCGCGGCGCTCGAGCTCGGAGGGCTCGCGTGCGCAGCAAACCGTCACCGCGTGCGAGTACACGAGCTCCTCCGGATTACGACCGGCGTCTTCGCATGCACCCCGCACCCCCTCGATGCGTTCCGCGGCAACCTCCACAGACGCGAACGGCACATTGAACTCGTTGGCATACCGGGCGGCCAGCGCGGGAGTGCGGCGCGATCCCAGACCGCCGATGATGACCGGTGGGTGAGGGCGCTGCCGCGGCTTAGGCAGGGCCGGGCAGTCGGCCAGGCTGTAGTAGGCCCCGTCGAAAGAGAAGTGCTCCCCGAGGGGCGTGCTCCAGAAGCCGGTGAGGATCCTCAGCTGCTCCTCAAGACGGTCGAACCGCTCGCCCAACGTCGGAAAGGGGATGCCGTAGGCGGCGTGCTCGGCCTCGAACCATCCCGTGCCGAGGCCCATCTCGACGCGTCCCCCGCTCATCGCGTCGACCTGCGCGACCGCGACGGCGAGCATTCCCGGGAGCCTGAACGTGGCCGAGGTGACCATCGTTCCGAGACGGATCGTGCTCGTCTCCCGCGCCAACGCCCCCAGAGTCACCCAGGACTCGGTCGGGCCGGGACGCCCGGACCCCGGCTTGATCCGCAGCAGGTGATCGGAGCGGAAGAATGCCCCGAATCCGTAGGACTCGGCAGCCTGGGCGATCGCGAGCTGCTGGTCGTAGCTCGCGCCTTCCTGCGGCTCAGCGAAGATCCTCAACTCCATCGCACGTTTCCCTCCAGTCCGCGCTCTTGATTGTGCTTGCAGCATCTAGCAGAACCCGCCATCCCAGCGCGCCCCCGTACTCTCAGCAAGAGCTTGCTTAGGCGTGCAATCTGCTCCGAAATGCTCAAGATCGCGGCGGTGGGGGCCGAGGCGTTCATATGCAGGCGGGAGCATGCCCGGAAGACGCGCCCAAAGCCCAACGCTCATCTGAGACCGATCGTGAGATCTGCTGCTCGATGACGAGCGTTCTGCTGCGGCTGGCGCGTAGCCAGGGCGGCGAGTCGGCGGTTGCGGAGCTGCTCGAGCTGGCCGCCACGACACGGGACCGCTCGTACCTCGAAAACGCCGACAACTGGATATCCCTGGACGAGGCCACCGCGCTGTTCGAGGCCGGGGTGCAGCAAACAGGAGACCCCCTGTTCGCGCGCCGGGTCGGTGAGAACACCTTGCGCCAGCACGCGGGGACGCAGGTGGCCACGGTGCTGCGCTCGCTTGGGTCGACCGAGGCCGTTCTGCAGGCTGTCACGCAGAGCGGGGCGCGTCTCAGTGCCGTGACCACCATGGAGGCGATCGAAGCCGAGCCGGGCCGCGGTGTCGTCAAGGCGCGAGCGCGTGAGGGCTTTACGCGCCGTCGTTTGCACTGCGACTGGACGACCGGATTGCTCGCCGGACTGCCGATCCTGTTCGGGCTCCCGCTCGCACGGGTCGAGGAGAGCGAATGCCAGGCAAGGGGCGATGAGCAGTGCATGTACACGGTGACCTGGGATGCCGAGCGGGCCGCCGCTGCCGCCGACCCGC
>JAOPZV010000130.1 GCA_025963935.1 Solirubrobacterales bacterium | reverse complement strand
CGATGCAGCTCGAGCTGAAGTCCATCCAGCGCGAGCTCAGCGAGCACATCACCTTCATCTATGTAACCCACGACCAGGACGAGGCGCTGACGATGAGCGACCGCATCGCGGTCTTCTCCGACGGGCGCATCGAGCAGGTCGGCACGCCGGGTGACGTCTACGAGCGGCCCGCCAACGAGTTCGTCGCCGGATTCGTCGGCACCTCGAACGTCATCGAGCAGGATGGACGCCGGTACACGGTGCGCCCGGAGAAGATCAGGCTGGTGTCCGACGGCGAGACCGACGGGGCGAGCGCGGCAGGGATCGTGCGCGAGGTCGCGTATCTCGGTCCGGTGACGCGCTACGTGGTGGAGCTCGATCGTGGTGAGACCCTGGTGGTCGTGAGGCAGAACCTGGACATGTCCGCCGCGAAGGCGCTCGAAGAGCGCGGTCGTCGCGTCCGGCTCGCCTGGCGAGACGCGGATGCGACGGTGCTTGACAAAAATCAAGGGGAGGTAGGGAACTGATGAGGCTCGCAAAGATCGACTGGGCTTTGGCGGCGGTGCTGGGAGCGATGGCGATCGGCGTGAGCGCCTGTGGCTCCAGCAGCTCGTCCTCGAGCAACCTGCCGACCAAGATCGGAAATGGCGAGGGCCAGCTGAACCTCGTCGCCTGGGAAGGCTATGCGCAGCCCGAATGGGTGAAGCCCTTCGAAACCGCGACCGGATGCGCGGTGCACGCGAAGTACGCGGGCTCCTCGGATGAAATGGTCACCCTCATGCGCCAGGGCGGCGGCAGCGCCTACGACATGGTCTCCGCGTCCGGCGACGCGAGCCTGCGTCTGATCAGCGGCGGAAACGTCGCCGCGATGAACGTGAAGCTCGTGCCGGAATGGAGCAACTTCATCCCGCAGCTGCAATCGCCCTCGCACAACACGGTGAACGGCGTTCACTTCGGAATCTCGCTGCAGTGGGGCCCCAACGTCCTGCTGTACAACAGCAGCAAGGTGAAACCCGCGCCGACCAGCTGGGAAGCGATCTACAGCCCGAAGTACAAAGGCGCCATCACCGTTCCCGCGAACCCGATCCAGATCGCCGACGCGGCGCTCTACCTGTCGAAGACGCAGCCGAGCCTCGGCATCAGCGACCCGTACGAGCTGACCGAAGCGCAGCTGGATGCCGCGGTGAAGCTGCTCAAACAACAGCGTCCGCTGGTCAAGAAGTACTGGACGGCGGCAGCGGATGAGGTGGAACTGTTCAAGAACGGCGACGTCGCCCTCGGCGCAGCGTGGCCGTTGCAGACGAACAACCTGCAGGCCGACAAAGTACCGGTGGGCGAACTGATTCCCACGCAGGGAGCGACCGGATGGGCGGACACGTGGATGCTCGCCGCGCACTCCAAGCACCCGAACTGCGCATACAAATGGGTGAACTGGGTGTCAACCCCGAAGGTGCAGGCCGAACAGGCGATCTCGTTCGGCGAGACGCCGGCGAACACCAAGGCCTGCCCGTTCATGGACCAGATCAAGAAGGGCTCGTGCGCCAAATACCACGCAAACGCGCCCAGCGCCTACTTCGAAAGCATCAAGTTCTGGAAGACGCCGGTGAAAAACTGCGGGAACGGCAAGACTGACTGCACGGACTACAGCGTGTGGCAGAAAAAGTGGACAGAAATAACCGCGTAGCCCTTCGCCGGCGGGCCCGGCGAGTGGCATCGCTGTGAACGCGGCGGCCCGCACCCGCGTGTCGGCGGCTCTCTTCCGCCGACCGTGGCTGCGGGCCGGCCTGCTCCTGTCCGGACCCGCGGCGTGGTTCGTGCTCGTCTACCTGGGGGCGCTGTTCCTGCTGTTCCTGTCGGCCCTGTGGAGCGTCGACTCCTTCAGCGGCAAGATCGTCCACAGCTGGACCTTCAGCAACTTCGAAACGCTGTTCAACGTGTCCGCGTACCGGACGATCGCGCTGCGCACCATCGGCATCGCGGCCGCCGTGACGGTGACGGACATCGTGCTCGCGGTGCCGTTCGCGTTCTTCGCCGCGCGGATCGCGCCGAAGCGGCTGCAGACGGTCCTGTTCGTCGCCGTGCTGATACCGCTGTGGTCGAGCTATCTGGTGCGCGTGTTCGCATGGCGGCTGATCCTCTCCAAAGACGGCATTCTCAACTGGTTCCTCGGCAACGTCGGCCTGGGGTCGATCAACATCGGCTATTCCAACTGGGCGATGTGGATCGTGTTCAGCTACATCTGGCTGCCGTTCATGATCCTGCCGGTGTGGGCGGCGATCGAACGCGTGCCCGACTCGCTGATCGAGGCCTCGGCGGACCTCGGCGCGCGCGGCTGGCGAAGCTTCCGCTCCGTCCTGCTGCCGCTGATCTTCCCGGGCATCGTCGCCGGGTCGATCTTCACCTTCTCGCTGACGCTCGGCGACTTCATAACGCCGACGCTCGTCGGCGGCGCCGGCTCGACGTTCATCGGCAACGTCGTCTACCAGGAAGTCGGCATCTCCAACAACGTCCCGTTCGCCGCGGCGTTCGCCACGGTGCCGCTCGTGATCATGGGCATCTACCTGCTCGTCGCCCGCCGGCTCGGCGCATTCGAGGCGCTGTGATCGGCGCGGGACGATGGAGCCGGGTGGCGTTCGCCGTGTGGGCAGCGCTGATCATGCTGTTCCTGTTCTTCCCGATCGTGATCATCATGCTCTACGCGTTCAACCCATCGAACGTCCAGAGCTGGCCGCTGCCGGGCCTCTCCACCCGCTGGTTCTCCTCGACCTGGCACAACACCGAAGTGCGCCAGGCGCTGTGGCTGTCGCTGCGCGCGGGCCTGCTGGCGACCGGCATCGCGATGCTCCTCGGGACGATGGCGGCGTTCGCTGTCGACCGCTTTCGCTTCTTCGGCCGCGAAGCGGTCTCGCTCGTCCTCGTGCTGCCGATCGCGCTGCCGGGGATCATCACCGGCATGGCGCTCAACTCGTTCATCAACTTCAACAGCCTGACCTTCTCGCTGATCACGATCGTCATCGGTCACGCCACGTTCTGCATCGTGACCGTCTACAACAACGTGCTCGCACGGCTGCGCCGCACGCAGTCCTCGCTGGTCGAGGCGTCGATGGACCTCGGCGCCGACGGCTGGCAGACGTTTCGCTACGTGACGCTCCCGATGATCGCAACGGCGCTCGTCGCGGGCGGCCTGCTCGCGTTCGCCCTGTCGTTCGACGAGATAGTCGTAACGACGTTCACCGCCGGCGCGCAGAACACGCTGCCGATCTGGATATTCGCCCACATCCGCAACGGCCAGCAGCTGCCGCAGGTCAACGTGGTGGTGCTGTTCGTGATCCTCCTCAGCGTGATCCCCGTGGCGCTCGCGCAGCGGCTCACGCGGGACACCGGCGTGCTGCGCTCCGGGGCGCGCGCGCCCGCGGCCGGCGCGGCCCCGGCGGTCGGGACCGGCGCGGTTCCATGACGGGCTCAAACCAGGAGGAGACGCCGTATCTGGACGCGCTGCGCGAGTACGCGGCGCGCAGCCCGGCACGGCTGCACGTCCCCGGCCACAAGGGAGGCCCGGGCGCCGACCCCGGCCTGGCCGAGGCGATCGGCGAGCGTGCGCTGAGCCTCGACATTCCCGCGCTGACCTACGGGATCGACCTGGGTACGGACCCAACCACGTTCGAGCGGGCGCAGCGCCTGGCCGCCGAGGCGTGGGGCGCGAAGCGCGCCTGGTTCCTGGTCAACGGCGCGTCGCAGGGCAACCTCGCGGCGGGCCTCGCGCTGGCCCATCACGGCCACGAGGTGGTCGTGCAGCGAAACGCCCACTCGAGCGTCATCGACGCGCTGGTGCTGTCGGGCCTTCGCCCGACGTTCGCCG
>JAOPZV010000126.1 GCA_025963935.1 Solirubrobacterales bacterium | reverse complement strand
GGCTGCCCCGCGGGCGGCGAGAGCGCCCGAGCCTGCGCCGGCCGCCGCGACGCCTGAGCCGGCGCCGCCCTCGGCCACGAGCGGCGACCTCGACGGGGCTCGCCTGATCGCCCTGAACATGGCGCTGAACGGGGAATCGCGCGCCGACACCGAGCGCTACCTCGCCCAGAACTTCCAGCTGGAGGATCAGACGAAGCTCGTTGACGAGGTCTACACCGCCATCGAAGGCTAGGGCTGCCCGGCGCGAGGCCGACCGCGGAGGCGAACGTCTGTTCGCCGTCCTAGAATGAGCCGACATGCCAGCCGGTAGCCAGATCGTCGTCTCAGGGGCGCGCGAGCACAATCTCAAGGACATCTCGCTGGCCGTGCCGCGCGATGCGCTCGTGGTGATAACGGGCCTGTCAGGGTCGGGCAAGTCGAGCCTCGCGTTCGACACCATCTACGCCGAGGGGCAGCGCCGCTACGTCGAGTCGCTGTCGGCCTACGCCAGGCAGTTCCTGGGCCAGATGGACAAGCCGGACGTCGACTCGATCGAGGGCCTGTCGCCGGCCATCTCGATCGATCAGAAGACCACGTCGCGCAACCCCCGCTCGACCGTCGGGACCGTCACGGAGATCTACGACTACCTGCGGCTGCTGTGGGCGCGCGTGGGCAAACCGCACTGCCCGATATGCGGGCGTCCGATCGTCGGACAGTCGGCCGAGCAGATCATCGACCAGGTGATGGAGCTGGCGGAGGGCTCACGGTTCATGGTGCTTGCCCCCGTGGTGCGCGGCCGCAAGGGCGAGTACGGCAAGCTGCTCGAGGACCTTCGCGCGGACGGCTTCGCGCGCGTCAAGATCGACGACCGGGTGCGCATGCTCGAGGAGTCGATAGTCCTCGACAAGCGCTACAAGCACGACATCTCCGTCGTGGTCGATCGGCTCGTCATGCGCCACGACATCCGCAAGCGACTCGCCGACTCGATCGAGACCGCCGTCGGCCTGGCGGACGGGCTCGTGGAGATCGAGATAGTGGGCTCCGGCCGTTCGGCCTCCGCCGGCGGGCCGGCCGTGGCGGGCGACGGCGATGGGGACGGCGACGGGGACGGCGAGAGCCCGCATGCGACCGGCGCGAAGGGCGCCCGCGCAGCGGCCGAGCAGATCGTTCCCGGCATGGCGCCCGAGCCGGGAACCGTGTTCACGTTCTCCGAGCGCTTCGCGTGCCCGGAGCACGGGCCCTCGCTGGTCGAGCTCGAGCCGCGGATCTTCTCCTTCAACTCGCCCCACGGAGCGTGTGATCGCTGCACGGGGCTCGGCTCGCAGATGGTCATCGACCCCGAGCTGATCGTGCCCGACCCTTCGCTGTCGATCGGCGAAGGCGCCCTCGCGCCCTGGGCCAACAGCACCTCGAGCTACTACGAGCAGGTGACCGAGGCGATCGCCGAACGCTACGGCGTCGATCTCGACGCCCCCTGGGAAGAGCTCCCCGAGGAGCAGCGCGACCTGTTCCTCGAAGGCACCAACGGCGAGCCCGTGCACGTCACCTATCGCAACCGCTATGGACGCCAGCGCTCCTACGCGACGCGCTTCGAGGGCATCGTCAAAAACCTGCAGCGCCGCTATCGCGAGACCGACTCCGAGTGGACGCGCGAGAAGATCGAGGAGTTCATGTCGCTGCGCGCATGCCCGGTCTGCGGCGGCGCGCGCCTGCGCGCCGAGTCGCGGGCGGTGCTGGTGGCCGGGACGCGGATCGAGGATTTCTGCGCGCTGTCGGCCCACCGCGCGCTCGAGTGGCTCGAGGAGGTCGAGCTCTCCGACACCGACCGTCATGTCGCCCGACTGATCCTGCGCGAGATCTCCGAGCGGCTGCGCTTCCTGGAGAACGTCGGGATCGGCTACCTGTCGATGGACAGGGCCGCGGCCACGCTGTCCGGCGGCGAGGCCCAGCGGATCCGGCTGGCGACGCAGATCGGATCCTCGCTCGTGGGCGTGCTGTACATCCTCGACGAGCCTTCGATCGGCCTGCACCAGCGCGACAACTCGAAGCTGATCGGCACGCTCGAGCGGCTGCGCGAGCTCGGCAACACGGTGATCGTCGTGGAGCACGACGAGCAGACGATGCGCGCCGCCGACCACCTGGTCGACCTGGGCCCCGGGGCGGGCGAGCACGGCGGGCACATCGTCGCGCAGGGGACCGCCGCGGAGGTCCAGAAAGTGAAGGAGTCGCTGACCGGGCAGTTCCTCTCCGGCGAGCGCACGATCCCCGTGCCGGCCCGGCGGCGCACGCCGAGCGGCTACATCGAGATCCTTGGCGCAAGCCAGCACAACCTGCGCGACATCGACGTGCACATCCCGCTCGGCGTCTTCACATGCGTGACCGGTGTCTCGGGCTCCGGCAAGTCGACGCTCGTCAACGACGTCCTGTTCAAGGCCGTCGCCAACCGGCTGCACCGGGCGCGCAAGCGCCCCGGGTCCCACCGCGCGATCCACGGCCTGGAGGAGCTCGACAAGATCATCGCCGTCGACCAGTCGCCGATCGGGCGCACTCCGCGGTCGAACCCGGCGACATACACCGGGCTGTTCGACGTGATCCGCGACCTGTTCTCCAAGACCCAGGAGGCGCGGGCGCGCGGCTACAAGCCCGGGCGCTTCAGCTTCAACGTGAAGGGGGGACGCTGCGAGGTGTGCCGCGGCGACGGCCAGATCAAGATCGAGATGCACTTCCTGCCCGACGTGTACGTGCCGTGCGAGCAGTGCCACGGCAAGCGCTACAACCGCGAGACGCTCGAGGTTCGCTTCAAGGGCAAGAGCATCGCCGACGTGCTCGACATGCCGGTCGAGGAGGCGCTCGGCTTCTTCGAGCACATCCCCAAGGTGCGCCGGCGCCTGGAGACGCTCAACGCGGTGGGGCTCGGCTACGTCAGGCTGGGGCAGCCCGCCACCACGCTGTCCGGAGGCGAGGCCCAGCGGGTCAAGCTGGCGACGGAGCTCTCCAAGATCGCCACGGGCAGGACCCTCTACATCCTCGACGAGCCGACCACCGGGCTGCACTTCGCCGACGTGCAGCGGCTGCTCGAGGTGCTGCAGCGCCTCATCGACGCCGGCAACAGCGTCGTGGTGATCGAGCACAACCTCGATGTGATCAAGTCCGCCGACCGGCTGATCGACATGGGCCCGGAGGGCGGGGAGGAGGGCGGGATGGCGATCGCCGTCGGCACGCCCGAGGAGGTCGCGGCAGAGCCGGCATCGCACACCGGGCGCTTCCTGGCCGAGCTGCTCACGCCGGTCGTCAAGCGGGGGAGCAAGCCTGCGCAGCGCAAACGGCGCGCCAGGGTCGCCGCCTAGCGGATGAGCGACGCCGCCCGCCGCGCTCTGCTGTGGGGACAGAAGTGGCGCTGGTATGAGCGCAGCTCGCTGCCATGGAACCGCGCGCGGATCCACCGGGAGTTCATGCGGCGCGAGGCGTTCGTGCGCTGGCCGGTTCACGGCAACGTCCTCGACGCGCTGCGCGAGGGGCGCCTGGAGATCGGCCCGGGGACGCTTCTGGAGCCGCATGTGTGGATCACCGCCCCGGGCGACGCGCGCGTGCGCATAGGCGCCGGGACGTTCCTCAATCTCGGCGTGATGGTCGCCGCACAGCAGCTCGTCGAGATAGGCGATCACTGCATGCTCGCCAACGGCTGCTTCGTGTCGGACGCCGACCATCGCTTCGACGACCCCGAGAAGCCGGTGACCTGGCAGGGGTTCCAGTCGCGGGGCCCCACAAGGATCGGCGACAACTGCTGGCTGGGGGCGCACGTCGTGGTGACCAGCGGCGTGACGATCGGCGAGCGCTGCGTGATCGGCGCGAACAGCGTCGTCACGAGCGACCTCGAGCCGTTCTCGATCGCCGCCGGCGCGCCCGCGCGCCTGCTGCGGCGCGTTCAGTTCCCGCCGGAGTCCGTTCCCGGCGCACCTGCAGGCCCCGCCGAGAAGGGGTAGCTTCCGGCGCATGGACCTGTTCGAGGTCATGCGCAGCGCGCCCACCAGTCGCCGCTTCAAGCCCGACCCGGTGCCGCGCGAGTCGCTGGTGCGCGCGCTCGACGCCGCGCGCTTCGCGCCGAGCGGCGGCAACCGCCAGGGGTGGCGGGTGGTCGTCGTCGAGGACCACCAGCGCAGAGCCGCACTGCGCGACCTCTACCTGCCGCACTGGCGCGCCTACCTCGAGCACACCGGGGGCGCGCGCATGCTCGAGGATCCCGACAGCTTCGACGCGGCGCGCGTGCGCATGGTGCGCCGCGCCGACGACTACGCCAAAGGGCTCGACGAGGTCCCCGCGCACCTGGTCGTCGGCGTCCGCCTCGAGGACCTCGCGGTGACCGACGCGGCGCTGCCGCGGCAGAGCATCGTCGGCGGGGCGTCCGTCTACCCGTTCGTGCAGAACCTGCTGCTCGCGCTGCGCGCCGAGGGTCTCGGCGCGGCGCTCACGACGCTCCTCGTGCCTGCCGAGGCGGACGTCAGGCGCCTGCTCGAGATGCCCGAGGACATCGCGCTCGCCGCGCACATCGGCGTCGGATATCGCGCGGATCCGTGGCCCGAGCGCCTCGCCCGCCGGCCGGTCGAGGAGTTCGCGTTCGCCGAGCGCTTCGGCGAGCCGCTGCGCTAGCACGCGCCCATTCGGCGGCGATCACCCGGGCCGGGCGCTGCTCGCCGGGAGCAGCGCCGGCCGGGTGGGTCAGTCGCTTACTTACGGAGCGGGTGGGACGGGCACCGAGCTGAACGGCGTGGTGCCGGCCGCGACAGACAGGCCAAGGCCCGTCGAGGTGTTGGCGTACGCGAGCTCCTTGGCCAGCGTGCCGACGCCGTTGCTCGCCGGCACCGGCGCGAACTCCACCGTCGAGAGCACGCCCAGCGCGCCGCCGGCCGCGTTCATGTAGCCGCTGCCCGAGTCGCCCGGGATGCCCGGCGTGACGGTGTAGACCTGCTCGCTCCAGCCGCCGCTCGGTTCCGGTTCGCCGAGGCTCACACCCGTCTTCGGGCTGAGTGCGCTCACGCCGAGCCGCAGGATCGAGTTGCCGTAGGTGAACACGCGTTCACCGGTCGCCGCGATGCCCGGCGCGAGGCCGTTCGGGCCGCCCCAGAAGGGCACCGTCGGGTTGACGCTCGCGACTTTCGCCGCGTCCACCTTGATCAGCGCCAGATCGTTGTAGGCGCAGGTGTTCGCGTCTTTCTCTTTCGCCGACTGCATCGCGATCCACGAGTTGTACGCGAGCGTTCCCACCCGCGTTCCGTTCTGCACGCCGCCGTTGACGAGGTCGCCGGCATAGATGGGGGTGCCGAGCGGCTGCGATTTGGTGGAGCAGCCGTTCGTTTCGGTGCTGCCGCCGGTCGAGGAGCAGTGGGCGGCCTGGCCGAGGTAGACGCCCCCGCCGGCGTCGGTGAAGACGAAGTTCGCGGTGCACTGTCCGGCGCCGCCCAGGAACGACGGCGCTCCCGTGAACGTCATCACACCGGGATGGATCGGTGCGCTCCCCTCCGGGGCCCAGGCCGACGCGCTCGCCGCGCTGGACGCGAGGGTCAGCGCGAGAACGGTCAACAGGAGCGGCAGCTTCAGGCGCAGCTTCATATGGGGTGCCTCCTCGTAGTTGGTCGAGCCGCGGGCCCCCTCCGCGTCATGAGCGGCTTCACGCCACGGCCGCTACCCGGCTCTGCACGCCCCGAAACCCGCGCTACGCGCCTGTCGTAGCGCCGCCGCAGCGGCTCGTCCAGCCCGCACTGCGGCCGGCCACGCAGGCCGGCGCACGGGAGCGGCCGGGCTTGCCTCCCGACGAAGGCCCGCCGGGACGCGCTCGCCGCGGCTCAGACCAGCCGCTCGTGCAGGTCGGCCAGCTCGGCCGGGTCGATCGAGTAAGTGTGCTCCGGGCCGGGGTAGCGGCGCGCACGGACGTCCTCGGCGAACGCCGTCACGCCGTCGTTCATCTCCTGCTGGAGGTTCGCGTAGCGCTTGACGAAGCGCGGCCCGAGACCGTCCCGGATGCCCAGCAGGTCGTGGAAGACGAGGACCTGGCCGTCGGTGGCCGGGCCGGCGCCGATGCCGATCACGGGGATCTGCAGCAGCGGCATCAACTCGTC
>JAOPZV010000101.1 GCA_025963935.1 Solirubrobacterales bacterium | reverse complement strand
CGTAAACGACCCGTCGATGTCGGGCTCCTCGAGCTACGACGCACAGGACATAACCGTTCTCGAGGGCCTCGAGGCAGTTCGCAAGCGCCCCGGTATGTACATCGGCTCGACCGGCGTGATGGGCCTTCATCACCTCGTCTACGAGGTGGTCGACAACTCTGTTGACGAGGCCCTCGCGGGCTTCTGCACGGAGGTCGCCGTCACGATCCACCCCGACAACTCGGTGACGGTGGTCGACAACGGCCGCGGCATTCCGGTCGCGAGGATGGAGAAGGAGGGCCGCCCCGCGGTCGAGGTCGTGCTGACCGTCCTGCACTCCGGAGGCAAGTTCGGCGATGGCGGGGGCTACAAGGTCTCCGGCGGGCTGCACGGCGTCGGCGTCTCGGTCGTCAACGCCCTATCCGAACGCCTCGTGGTGGAGATCCGCCGCGACGGCCATGTGTACTCGCAGGAGTACGCACGCGGGATCCCCCAGTCCGATCTCGTCGAGGGCGCGAAGCTGTCCTCCGGCGAGCCGACGGGAACGCGCGTCACCTTCCTGCCGGACGCCGACGTGTTCGAGACGCTCGACCTCGACTTCTACACGCTCGAGGAACGACTGCGGGAGACTGCGTTCCTGACGCGCGGTCTGAAGATCTCGATCGTGGACGAGCGCGCCGAAGGGCACTCCGCCGAGTTCCAATACGAGGGTGGGATCGAGGACTTCGTCTCCTACCTCAACGAAAACAAGGACACCGTGCACCGCAAGGTGATCTTCTTCGCCGGCGAGTCCGAGGAAGGCGCCGCAGAGGTGGCGATGCAGTGGAACGCCTCCTATCAGGAGTCCATCCACTCGTTCGCCAACAACATCAGCACGCGCGAGGGCGGCTCTCACATGAGCGGCTTCCGCTCCGCGCTGACCCGCACGCTGAACAAGTACGCGCGCGACCACGGCCTGCTGAGGGAGAAAGAGGACAACCTGTCCGGCGAGGACGTCCGCGAGGGACTCACGGCCGTCATCTCGGTGAAGCTGCGCGACCCGCAGTTCGAGGGGCAGACCAAGACCAAGCTCGGCAACCCCGGCATGGCCGGCTTCGTCGAGTCGATCGTCAACACCGGCCTCGGCGAGTTCCTCGAGGAGAACCCCAGCGAGGCGCGCGCGGTCATCATGAAGTCCGTCCAGGCCCAGCGTGCCCGTGAGGCCGCCCGCAAGGCGCGCGACCTGACAAGGCGCAAGTCGGCGCTGGAGAACTCGACGCTTCCGGGGAAGCTCGCCGACTGCTCGGTGAAGGACCCGTCGCTCGCAGAGCTGTTCGTCGTCGAGGGTGACTCGGCCGGCGGCTCGGCCAAGCAGGGCCGTGACCGCAGCACGCAGGCCGTCCTCCCCCTGCGCGGCAAGATCCTCAACGTCGAGAAGTCGCGCATCGACAAGGTGCTGCAGAACACCGAGATCCAGGCGCTGATCACCGCGATCGGCACCGGTGTACGCGATGAGTTCAACATCGAGAACGCGCGCTACCACAAGGTCGTGCTGATGACCGACGCGGACGTCGACGGCGCACACATCCGTACGCTCGTGCTGACGCTGCTCTTCCGCGAGATGCAGGAGCTGATCGAGGCCGGCTACGTGTACATCGCCAAGCCCCCGCTCTACAAGCTCAAGCAGGGGTCTCGCGAGCGCTACATCGAGAAGGACTCCGAACTCGAGGAGATCCTGCTGTCGGAAAAGTGGGAGAAGATCGAGGTCTTCGACCGCCACGGCACGCAGTTCAAGCTGACCGAGGCCCGCTGGCAGCGCTTCACCCGACTCCTCAAGCAGTACGAGGGCTGGTCCTCGACGCTGCGCGCTGTCCACGGCCACGACATGGTCCAGTTCCTCGAGGAGTCCTCGCTGCTCGACGAGCAGGCGATGAGCGCCGAGGCGGCGATCGCCCTGTTCGCCCGCGCCGCCGTCGATGGCGAAACCCACCTCGCCGAGCTCGTCGAGGAGGACGGGCTGGCGATACACGTCAAGGCCGTCGAGGCGAAGACCGGCTTCGCGCGCACCCACCACATCACCCGCGCGCTGTTCGACACTCAGGAGTACCGCCAGCTCGCACGCGTTCACGCACAGCTGGTCGAGCTCGCCGGGACGCCGCCCTTCGAGGTGCGGCTCGGGGACGCCCGGGAGGTCGCGCCCACGTTCGAGGCGCTTCGCGCGGCCGTCCTGACGGTCGCCCAGAAGGGCATCAAACTCCAGCGCTTCAAGGGCCTCGGCGAGATGAACGCCGAGCAGCTCGGTGAAACCACGATGTCCCCCGCCACGCGCACGCTTGCCCAGGTGACGCTCGAGGATGCCTTCGCCGCCGACCGGATCTTCTCGATGCTGATGGGCGACCAGGTCGAGCCGCGCCGGGCGTTCATCGAGGACAACGCAAGAGCCGTCGCCAACTTGGACGTGTGAGCCATGGCAGCCGCTGACGTCATCAACGGCGGGAACGTCGAACCGCGCGCGCTCGAGGAGGAGATGCGCACGGCGTACCTCGACTACGCCATGTCGGTCATCGTCGGCCGCGCGCTACCTGACGTGCGCGACGGCCTGAAGCCGGTTCACCGCCGCGTGCTCTACGCGATGAACGAGCTCGGCCTCGGCCCCACGCGGTCCTATGCCAAGTGCGCCAAGATCGTCGGCGAGGTGATGGGCAACTATCACCCGCACGGCGACTCGGCGATCTACGACACGCTCGTGCGCATGGCGCAGGACTTCTCGATGCGCTACGAGCTGGTCGACGGCCAGGGGAACTTCGGCTCCATCGACGACGACCCGGCTGCAGCCATGAGGTACACCGAGGCGCGGCTGGCGCGCATCTCCACCGAGATGCTTCGTGACCTCGACATGGACACCGTCGACTTCTCGCCGAACTACGACGGCTCCCGCCAAGAACCACTCGTGCTGCCCGCGCGGTTCCCCAACCTGCTGGTCAACGGCTCGTCCGGCATCGCCGTGGGCATGGCGACCAACATCCCGCCCCACAGCCTGCGCGAGGTCGTCGCGGCGACGATCGCCTACATCGACGACCCCACCATGGAGGTCGAGGGCCTGATGCGCCACATCAAGGGCCCCGACTTCCCGACCGGCGGCATCATCCTCGGCCGCGCAGGGATCAAGGACGCCTACGAGACAGGCCGCGGTCGCGTGCGCCTGCAGGCCCGCGCGCACGTGGAGCCGCTGAAACAGGGCAAGGAGGCGATCATCGTCACCGAGCTGCCGTTCATGGTCAAGAAGGGCGGCCCAGGCGGGCTGATCGAAAAGATCGCCGATCTGGTGCGCGAGAAAAAGATCTCCGAGATAGCCGACCTGAACGACTACTCCGACAAGCGCGGCATGCGCCTGGTGATCGAGCTCAAGCGCGACGCCATCCCCAAGGTGGTCCTCAACAAGCTCTACAAGCACACCCCGATGCAGACGACGTTCGGGGTGAACATGGTCGCGCTCGTCGACAACGTCCCGCGAACGCTCGACCTGCGCGCGATGATCCACAACTACGTCGCGCATCAGCGCGACGTGATCGTGCGCCGCACCAAGCACGAGCTGAGCGAGAAGGAGGCCCGCGCCCACATCCTCGAGGGCCTGCTCACCGCGCTCGAGCATCTCGACGAGATAATCGAATTGATCCGCGGATCACGCGACCGCGACAGCGCGCGCGAGCAGCTCGTCGCGCGCTTCGAGCTCAGCACAATCCAGGCAACTGCGATCCTCGACCTGCGCCTCTCGCAGCTGACGGCTCTGGAGGCCGACGGCATCAAACAGGAGCACGCCGACGTCACAGAGCGCATCGCCGAGCTGCGGGCGATCCTCGGCGACGAGAGTCGCGTGCTGTCCGTGATCAAGGAGGAGCTGTCCGAGATCGCCGAACGGTTTGGCGACGAGCGACGCACCGAGATAAGCCACTCCGAGGACGAGATAGACATCGAGGACCTGATCGCCGACCAGCAGATGGTCATCACGATCACCCAGAGCGGCTACATCAAGTCACTGCCGCTCGCCACCTACCGCCAGCAGCAGCGCGGCGGACGCGGGGTGACGGGGATGGACATGAAGGACGGCGACTTCATCGAGCACCTGTTCGTCTGCTCCTCGCACGACTACCTGCTGTTCTTCTCCAACCGCGGCAAGGTCTACCGCTCGAAGGTCTATGAGCTGCCGGAGGCGCAGCGGACCGCGAAGGGACGGGCGCTCGTCAACATCCTGCCGCTCGCCGAGGGCGAGCGGATCCAGGCCGTCCTGTCGACGCGCGACTTCTCCGAGACCAAGTACCTGGTGTTCGCCACGCGCAACGGGACCGTCAAGAAGACCGAGCTGCTGGCCTACAACACGCCGATCAAAGCCGACGGGATCATCGCCATCAACATTCGCGACGACGACGAGCTGCTCGCCGTCCGCGCCGTCGATCCCGAGGACGAGATCATCATGGTCTCGCGCGGCGGGCTCACCGTGCGATTCGCCGAGTCGGCCGTCCGCTCGATGGGCCGTGACACCACCGGCGTGCGCGGGATGAACGTCGGCAAGGCCGGCCAGGTGATCGCGATGGACGTCGCACGCGACGACATGGATCTCCTCGTGGTCACCGAAAACGGCTATGGGAAGCGGACCCAGATCAGCCAGTACCGCAAGACGAATCGCGGCGCCAAAGGCGTCAAGACGATCGGGCTCACCGAGAAAAAGGGCGGACTTGCCGGCGCGCTCGTCGTGCGCGATCACCAGGAGCTCGTCTTCATCAGCGTCGGCGGGATGGTCCAGCGGACCAGCGCCGTGGGGATCTCCCAGCAGGGACGCTCGGCAACCGGCGTGCGCGTGATGAACCTCAAGGACGACGATCTCGTCAGCGCCGTGGCGCTCGTCGTGGACACCGGCGAGGAGACGGCCGCACCTGTGGCCGAGGACGGCACCGCGCCCGTGGGCGACGCTCCCGCCGCGGAGGACGGCTCCGGGCCGGCGGACGACGCTCCGGCCGCCGAGGACACCTAGCCCGAGGAGGGACGCCGTCCCGGCGGCCCTCCTACCTGTCCAGATTCGTGCCGCCGCGCTCAGATAGCCGCAAATTGCGGCCGACATGCAGAGGGTGCGCCACCTCACCCTGCCCCTCACGACGGCCCTCGCGGTCGTCGCGTGCGTTCTGAGCCT
>JAOPZV010000097.1 GCA_025963935.1 Solirubrobacterales bacterium | reverse complement strand
GAGACGGGACGCGAGGCGTTGGCGGCGGTCACGAGCTTCAAACCCCATCTGATGGTGCTCGACGTGATGCTGCCCGACATGGAGGGCTTCGACGTCGCCGCGCGGCTCGGCGCTCAGCGCGCGGGCGTGCCGATCATCTTCCTCACGGCGCGGGACGCCACCGAGGACAAGGTGCGGGGCCTCAGCGGCGGCGGCGACGACTACATGACCAAGCCCTTCAGCCTCGAGGAGCTCGTCGCGCGGATCCGCACGATCCTGCGGCGCACCGGCCAGGCGGCGCCGGAGTCGGCCCGGCTGGTCTTCGAGGACCTGGAGATGGACGAGGAGTCCCGTGAGGTGACGAGAGCGGGCGCCGCGATCGAGCTGACGGCGACCGAATACCGCCTCCTGCGCTACCTGATGCTGAACCCACGCCGGGTGATGACCAGGGCGCAGCTCCTCGATCACGTGTGGACCTACGACTTCGGGGGTGACGGCCGCGTGCTGGAGACCTACATCAGCTATCTGCGCAAGAAGCTCGACGCGCACGGTCCCTCGCTGATCAAGACCGTGCGAGGCGTCGGATACGCGCTTCAGGCGCCGCGGACCTGATGGCATCACTGCGCACGCGCCTGCTCGCCGGCGTGCTCGCGCTCGCCGCGGCGGGCATGGTGCTTCTGGCGGCCGTCACCTATGCCGAGCAGAGCTCCTTTCTGGAAGACCGCCTCAACCAGGAGGTCAGGGGTGCGGGCCCGGCGCTGTCCGAGGCGCTTGACGTCGCGGGCTTTCGCCCGCCAGGCGACCCGGCATCCGTTCCGGCCCAGGGCGGAGGCAGGCCGGGCGGGCCCGGAGGACGACAGGGGGGCGGCCCAGGACCCTCGGGAGTGAACCTGCCTCCGGGCACCTACGGACAGCGCCGGGAAGCCGGTGGCAAGGTCCTCGGGCACGTGCTGATCACCTACGGGCAGACTGCGCCGCCCGCTCCGAAGATCCCCGCACAACTACCGGTCGGCAAGCTGCTGACGGTCGGCTCGGTCGGCTCGTCCGATTTGCGTTACAGGGTCTACGTCAGCCGCGACCCCGAGGACACAGGGCTCACGGTCGTCGCCGTCCCGCTGCACGAGGTCGACCAGACGCTCCAACGCCTGCTCGTGGTCGAGGCTCTCGTGATCGGCGGCGTGCTCGTCGCCCTCGGGCTCTTGGCGTTCTTCGTCGTGAGGCTGGGGCTGCGGCCACTCGATCGCATCGAGGTGACGGCGGGCCAGATCGCAGCCGGTGACCTCTCGCGGCGCGTCAGCCCCGCGACGCCGCGAACCGAGGTGGGACGGCTCGGGCTTGCGCTCAACGGGATGCTCGAGCGACTCGAGCAGGCCTTCGCCGCGAGGACCGCCAGCGAAGAACGCCTGCGTCGCTTCCTCGCCGACGCCTCGCACGAGCTGCGCACGCCGCTCGCCTCGATCCGAGGCTACGCCGAGCTCTTTCGCATGGGCGCCACCGAGAATCAGGCCGGGACGGAGATGGCGATGCGCAGGATCGAGGACGAGTCCAAGCGCATGGGCGTGCTCGTGGAAGATCTGCTGACGCTAGCGCGGCTCGATGAGACACCGAAACGTCAGCCGGCCCCTGTTGACATGGCGGTGCTCGCCCGCGACGCCGTGGAGGACACGCGTGCCATGGATCCCGACAGGACGGTCAGCCTCGCGGCGAGCGAGGACGCCATCACGTCCGGCGATCCAAACCAGCTTCGCCAGGTGCTCGCCAACCTGCTGCGCAACGCGCTCGTTCACACACCCGCCGGGACGCCGATCGAGGTGTCTGTCGCAGATGACGACGCGACGGTGACCATCAGCGTGCGCGACCATGGATCGGGGCTCCCCAGCGCCTCGCGCGAGAACCTGTTCGATCGCTTCTGGCGCGCCGAGGGAGGCCGTGAGCGCGGAAAGGCCGGCGCAGGCCTCGGCCTGGCGATCGTGCGAGAGGTGCTGGAGGCGCACGGAGGGACGATTCGCGCGGAGAACGCGCCGGGAGGCGGCGCGCTGTTCGTCGTGCAGCTACCGAAGTCATCAGCTGCCAAGCCGGCGCAGCCCACCGCGGCCTGAGGCGGCCGACTCTCAGGGCTCTCTCAGGTGCCCGCCACGTTGGGCTCAGCGTCGGGGGGGATATTGGCTTCAGTCACTGAAAGCAAGCTCAAAGGAGCACAATGTCCCTCGCGCTCGTAATACCCATAATCGTCGTGGCCGATCTTGCACTGATTGGCCTGCTCGCGCTCGTCATGTCACGAGCCAGCCTGCTGAAGCCCCATGTCTCCACAGCGCGCGGTGCCGAGGACGGCGTTCTACACGCCACTCGGGCGCTCCGCGCGCCGGCTACCACCACCTACCGAGGCGCTTCCCAGCGGCAGGCGGTGCGGCAGCTACAGCCGGACCGCGTCTGAGCACACGCACCGGGGCGTGAATGCGGCGCGCGAATGGTCTTACCGGGCACTTACCCGGTTGTTACTCGCGCTTCAGCGGTGCTCGGCACAGTCTTCACTCACCCCATCGCGGAGGCCGCGCATGAATCGCCCGAAGATCGTCCCCTTCCTGTCCGCCCTGATCGGCGGATGCGCTGCAGCGCTCGTCATCGTGCTCGGTCATCCCTTCTCCGCTCCCACACACAAGGAAGTGATCGTGCGTCCGTCCGGCACCACGTCGTTCGCCTCGCACGTGGCGGGCGGCTCGCTCACTCCACGTGAAATCTATGAACGCGACGCGTACGGCGTCGTCGCCGTACGAGCAACCGCGACGTCGTCTCGGACGCAGTCACCGTTCGGGCCCGAACCCACTCCGCAGCGAACGGCGACCGGCACGGGAATCGTGCTCAGCACGGCAGGCCTGATCGTCACAAACGAGCACGTGGTCGACGGCGCGACCACGGTCACCGTGTCACTCGACGGCGAGAAGGGCCGCACGCGACAGGCGACGGTGATCGCAACCGACAGATCCAGCGATCTGGCGCTCCTGAGGATCTCCCCCGGCGGGCTGACGCTGCATCCCCTGGCGCTGGCCGACTCCAGCACGACCCAGGTCGGCGACGCCGCGTATGCGATCGGCAGCCCGTACGGCCTGAACTGGACGCTCACGACCGGCGTCATCTCGGCTCTGAATCGCCAGATCAAGGCTCCGAATCAAGCGACGATCGGCCACGTCATTCAGACAGACGCAGCGCTCAACCCGGGTAACTCCGGGGGTCCCCTGATCGAAAACTCCGGAGCGGTCATCGGTATCAACTCGCAGATCGCCTCCTCCGGCGGCCAGGGCGGCTCCACGGGAGTCGGCTTCGCGATCTCCAGCAACACGATCAAAGCGTTCCTGCAGCGGGCGCAGGTCAGCAGCTAGTCCGCACGGCTCATGAAGCGCCCAGTGCTTTCACAGCCGGCTCCCAGGAAGCCCCTGTTTGATGAACACGATGAGCTCCGTCCACGCCAGCACGCTCGCCACGTCGGTGGCGCCGCACCTGTACTGGATCACGAGCCGGGCGGCGGGCATCGTCGCCCTCGTCCTCTCGAGCGTCTCCGTCTGCGTGGGCCTGTTGATGGGCGGTGGCGTTCTGAAGACACGGCGGCCCGACCTCCGCGTCGCCCACGAGGCCCTGTCACTCGCGACACTCGGCGCGCTCGCGGTGCACGGCCTTTCGCTGCTTGGCGACGGCTTTTTGCATCCCAGCCTCGGCGACGTGGCCGTTCCCTTTCTGAGCGGCTACAAGACCCTATGGACAAGCATGGGCATCATCGCCTTCTGGGCCCTGCTGCTGCTGGGTCTGTCGTTCTACGCGAGGACCCGCATCGGTCCCCAGCGGTGGCGCAAGCTACACCGCTTCACCGCGCTCGCATGGATCCTCGGAGTGGCGCACTCGCTCGGCGAGGGAACGGATGCGGGCCAGGCATGGTTCCTCGCGATGACGGCGATCGTCGTGCTGCCGGCGCTCGTGCTGCTGCTCATCCGCTCGCTCGGCCCCTCCCGCGCCGCGACACAGGCGAGGGCCGCTCGATGAAGCCGCGTGACGCTCTCGTCCCTCAGGAACCTCCCAGGCTCGGTGCATGGAACTCCGACAAGCGCCCTCGACACTCCACCGACTGCCTTCGAACCGCGAGATCGGAGTGAACATGGACCGACAGCCGACAGCCTCCCCCCCCACGCCCCCGCGAGACGCGTCGAAGCAGCTCGCCGCCAAGGCGCTGGCGCGCAGCCGGCGTGATGCCATGCGCCGGCGCGCGCGACGTATCCGCCGCACGGTCGCAGGCCTCGCCGCCGCAGTCTTCAGCGCGGCCTTCCTCGGCGTCTACGTGCAGCTCGCCTCCGGACACGATCCGGCGCTGTCGGCCAACAAAGCCGCGACGACCAAGACCCTCACGGCAAGCGCCCCGGCCTCCTCGAGCTCGGCTTCGAAGGCCGCCGCTGCCAAAGCGGCTGCCGCCAAATCCGCAGCCGCGAAGAAGGCCGCTGCCCGGGCAGCTGCGGCCAAGGCGTCGGCCACCAAACGTGCCGCCGAAAAGCTCGCGGCCGAACAGGCTGCAACGTCGGCGGGCTCGACCGGTGAAGCAAGCGGGACGGGATCCTCTGCCACCGCCACCGAATCGACGACGCCAAGCACGACCAGCTCATCGGGCTCCTCGTCGGGCAGTGAACCATCGAGCCAGAGCGCATCACCCGTGACGACCTCGCAGTCCTGATGAACGAAGTCGAGCTCACAGAGACGTTTCCGTGCTTCGGCTCCTCCTGCACCGCGTTGGTCTCGGGCAGCGCAGGGCAGCGCTCGGCGCGGGAGGCGACCGAGCATGTCCGCGAGTGCCTCCTCGCCTGGCATGAGCGCTTCTCGCGCTTCCTGCCCGGCAGCGAGCTGTCGCGGCTTAACGAGGACCGGCGCACGGAGGTTCCCGTGAGCCCGATCATGGCCCGCTTCGCGCAGGCGGTCGTGATCGCCGGCTCGGTGAGCGGTGGACTCGTGGACGCGACCCTGATCCACCAGATCCAGGCAGCCGGATACGGCGACGAGCTGAACGAGCCGCTTCCCCTGCGAGCGGCGCTCCGGCTCGCGCCTGCGCGCCAGACGGCGGCGCCCCACCGCCGCGGAGACTGGCAGCGGGTTGAGGTGAACCTCGCCCTGAACACCGTCACGCGGCCCCCTGGCGTCAAGCTGGACAGCGGCGGCCTGGCGAAGGGGCTGTTCGCGGACGTGCTCGCCGAGCAGCTGGCAGGCCATGCGAGCTTCGCCGTCAACTGCGCCGGTGACCTGCTCGTCGGTGGAGCCGCCGGCGTCACGCGACCGATCGAGGTCGAGAGCCCGTTCGACGGCAGCACGCTGCACACGTTCAGACTTCCGCGGACCGGCGTAGCCACCAGCGGGATCGGGCGTCGGGCGTGGCTCGATGCGAACGGCCGCCCCGCGCACCACCTGCTGGACCCTTCCACGGGCAGGCCCGCCTACACGGGCATCGTGCAGGTAACGGCGCTCGCCCCCAGCGCGCTGATGGCCGAGATTCACGCGAAGGCCGCGATCCTCAGCGGGCCTCGCTCCGCACGCACCTGGCTGCCGCACGGCGGGGTCATCGTGCTCGACGACGGCTCGCACGAGGTCATCGAGCCTCCGCCGCTCCTCACCCTCCGCCGGCCGGCGCACCGCCCTCAGCCCCGCCCCAGGATGGCCGCATGATGCGCGACGTGCACTCTCGATCCTCCGCTCTCGATATCGCACCCGGTCGGGCGGCTCAGCCCGCGCGGCTCGACACCACGAGCACGCAGCGCGCCACCGCGCGCCCGGCGGTTGACGTCGTGGTGCCCGTCCACAACGAGCAGCGCGTGATTGCCGCGAGCGTGCGTACCCTGCACGAGCATCTCAGCCGCGAGCTTCACTTCCCGTTTCGCATCACGATCGCCGACAGCGCGAGCACCGATGAGACGCTCACGGTTGCCCGGGCGCTCGCCCGCGAGCTCCCCGAGGTCGAGGTCGTGCACGTCGAGCGCAAGGGCCGGGGTCTTGCTCTACGAACGGTCTGGGGCGCCAGCGACGCGGACGTGCTCGCCTACATGGACGTCGACCTCTCAACGGACCTCGCTGCCCTCGGCGAGCTCCTGGAGCCGCTGGTTCGGGGAACAGGAGACATCGCGATCGGCTCGCGACTGCTGCCGGGCTCGCAGGTGACGCGCGGGATCAAGCGCGAGGTGATCTCGCGCTCCTACAACCTGCTGCTCCGCGTCGCCCTCGGCGTGTGCTTCTCCGACGCCCAGTGCGGGTTCAAGGCCGGCCGGCGGGAGCTCATCCAGGAGCTGCTCGGCGAGGTCGAGGATGAGACGTGGTTCTTCGACACGGAGCTGTTGTTCGCGGCCCAGCGTCGCAAGTTCGCGATCCACGAGGTGCCTGTGCGCTGGGTGGAGGATCGCGACTCCCGGGTCGACCTGCTGGCGACCGCCCGAGCGGACCTCCGCGGCGTGATGCGTTTGCGCGCAGCGGCGCGCGGGAGTGAGCGAGGCGGTCGAACCGAGCAGCGCTCGCCGAGCCCCTTCGCCGGGAGCCATGGGACGCCTGCACGCTCGGAGCTGACCGGTCAGACGGGCTGACCGGGCGCCTGCTTTGTCGACCCCCTCGATAGCCGCGCCGTCACGCCTTCCGCGCGCGCCGGGCGGAGCAGCGAAGGGCGCCCAGAGGCGGCTTCGCAGCCTGATCAGGGGCCGCGAGGGCGAACCGCCGTGGTCGAGACCGCTGCTGTGGCTGGTCGCCGCGGTCGCCGCGCTCCTGACCACCTGGGGCCTGACACGCAACGGCTACGCCAACACCTACTACGCCGAGGCGGCTCAGGCCGCCAGCCGCAGCTGGAGCGCCTGGCTGACGAACGGGCTGGACGTGAGCGGGCTCGTCAGCCTCGACAAGGGACCGCTCCCGAACATGGTGATGGGTCTCTCCGGCCGGCTGTTCGGGTTCTCGAGCCTCAGCATGCTGCTGCCCGAGGCGCTCGCCGGCGTCGCCTCGGTGCTGCTTCTGCACAACCTCGTGAGGCGCACCCTTGGCCATCGAGCGGCGATCCTCGCGGCGTTGATCCTCGCGCTGACGCCGATCGTCGTCGCGATGAGTCGCTTCAACAACCCCGACGCGCTGCTGCTGCTCACCGAGATCGGCGCGGCGTGGGCGCTGGTGCGGGCGCTGGAGTCCGGCCGCCTGCGACACGTGCTCCTCTGCGGGCTGCTCGTCGGGCTCGCGTTCAACGTGAAGATGCTCCAGGCCTATCTGATCGTCCCCGCCCTCGCGCTGACGCTGCTGGTCGCCGGCCGGGGAAGCCTCCGCCGCAGGGCCGCCCAGCTGGCGGGGGGCGGCGCGGTGATGATCGGCGTCAGCTTCGCCTGGTACGGCGCGAAGATTCTGGTGCCGGCCGACGACCGTCCATGGGTGGGCGACACGACCGACAACTCGTGGTTCACGCTGATCTTCGGTGCCAACGGCCTGAGCCGCGTCTCAGGGAGCGCCGGCGGACCCGCCGGCGGGTGGGGTGGGAGCGCCGGGCCGCTGCGAATGTTCAACACGGCGGTGGGCGGTCAGATCGCCTGGCTGCTTCCCCTGGCGCTGTGCGGGCTCGGCCTCGGCCTGTGGTCGCGTCGCTCGCACGGCCGCACCGACCGTCAGCGCTCGGCCTACCTGCTGTGGGGAGGCTGGGGACTCGTCTCAGGTGCTGTGTTCAGCTTCTCGAGCGGAATCTTCCACCCCTACTACACGGTCGCGCTGGCGCCGGCCGTTGCGGTGCTCGCGGCCGCGGCGCTCGTGGTCATGTGGGATCGCTCGCGCGGCTCGGCAGCCTGGAGCGCCGTGCTCGCAGTCGCCGTGATCCTCACGGCGACGCTCGCGGCGCTGCTGCTCACACGGACGAGCGGCTTCTTGCCCTGGCTGGCCCCCTCGATCCTGGCCGTCGCCCTGCTCGCCGCCGGCGCTCTGATGCTCCCCCACCTCACCGCCGGGGGAATGCGGCTGCCCCGCCGCAGGCTCGCGCGCCTCGCGGTGCTCGCCGGCCTCCTTTCCATTCTGGCGGGCCCGGCCGCCTACTCGACAGCAACCGTCGGGCGCCCGCTGAGCGGAAGCAACCCGCTGGCGGGCCCGGCCAGCTCGGGCGCAAGCTCCGGCGCCGGGCTTGCCGGCAGCTCACGCGACATCGCTCGAGCGTCGCTCGCCGCCCTCGGCCTCTCGGCCGAAAGCGGGGCGGCGGGCACCCGCGCGGGGACCCGCGCCTCGGCCCGTCTCGACGCGCTGCCAAGCGCCTTCGCGCCGCCGGCCCGCGGCGGCGGAGCGCCTGTGAACCCCGGCGGGGGGTTGAGCGCCGCCGCAAGCGGCGGGGGGTTGAGCGCCGCCGCAAGCGGCGGGGGGTTGAGCGCCGCCGCAAGC
>JAOPZV010000076.1 GCA_025963935.1 Solirubrobacterales bacterium | reverse complement strand
GTGGCTGCACGACCAGATCCTCGCCGTGATCACGCTCGCGGTCGAGCTCGACGACGAATCGCGCGAGCTCGCCTACTCGATCGTGCCGCTCAGCTGGTGGGCCGAGCGGACGGCGGGACTGGCCGGCAACGAAACGCCGCCTCCCACCCCCGGGTAGCGTCCGGCGCCCGAGCGCCCGCGGCAACGGCTTTGCAAGCCTGGTTACGAATCCCGCGAGGTGGTACTACTGAGGCATGCCCCGCGCGATCTGGACCGGCGCGATCAGCTTCGGCCTGGTCACCGTGCCCGTGAAGATGTACAGCGCCGTCGACCGCAAGACCGTGCGCTTCCACCAGCTGTCCGGCAAGACCGGCGTGCGCGTCGCGCAGAAGCGCGTGGATCCGCAGACCGACGAGGAGGTCCCCTACCAGGACATCGTCAAAGGCTACGAGATCGCCCCCGAGCGCTATGTGAGGATCGAGCCGGCCGAGCTCGACTCGCTCGAGCCGAAGAAAACCAAGACGATCGAGATCGAGGAGTTCGTGGAGCTCTCTCAGATCGACCCGATCTACTACGACCACCCCTACTACCTCGCTCCCGGCACCGGTGGCGCGAAGCCATACCGCCTGCTGCTCGAGGCGATGGAGGAGACCGGCAAGGTGGCGATCGCCCGGGTCGTCATCCGCTCGAAGGAACAGCTCGTGGCCGTGCGCCCGATGGGCATCGCGTTGGGGATGGCGACGATGCTGTTCCCCGACGAAATCCTTCCGCCGGAGCGACTCGACGAGGTGCTCGACGCGGCGAACACCAAGACGACCAAGCGCGAGCTCGACGTGGCCAAGCAGCTGATCGAATCGCTCGCGGGCGACTTCGAGCCGGACAAGTTCCGCGACACCTACCGCGACGAGGTGCTGGCGCTGATCGAGCGCAAGGCGGAAGGCAAGGAAATCGCGGTGCAGCCTCCGGCCGAGGAGGTGCGCGCCCCTGCGCCAGACCTGATGAGCGCACTGAAGGCCAGCCTCGACGCTGTGCGGGCGGCCGGGGACGGCGCCGAGAAACGCAAGAAACCGGCCAAAAAAGCGGCGGCGAAGAAACCGTCCGCCAAAGCGGCCCCGTCGCGAACGCCGGCCAAGCGCTAGGTGCCCTCGCGCCGCGCTCCTCGGCAGGATGAGGGCGGCAAGCCAAGCGAGCGACTGAAGGGCTACCGGGCAAAACGCGACTTCGCGGTCACGCCCGAGCCACAGGCCGGCGAGAGCGCCTCGCAGAGCAGACGGCGCTTCGCAATCCAGGAGCACAGCGCGACCCGCCTGCACTGGGACCTGCGGCTCGAACGCGACGGCGCTCTGGTGTCCTTCGCGATCCCCAAGGGCCTGCCGGAGGCGCCGAAGGAAAACCACCTCGCCGTGCACACCGAGGATCACCCGCTCGAGTACCTCGAGTTCGAGGGCGAGATCCCGAAGGGCGAGTACGGCGCCGGGACGATGCGCATCTGGGATCGCGGCACGTATGACTGCCTGAAGTGGGAGCCGCGGAAGATCGAGGTGTGGCTGCACGGTGAGCGCGTCGATGCCCGCTACGCGCTGTTCCCGATCGACAAGGACGAGGAGCCGAAGAACTGGATGATCCACCGCATGGACCCCCCGGCCGACCACGACCGCGAAGCCATGCCGACACACATCAAGCCGATGCTCGCCCGCTCGGGCGACGTGCCGGCAGACGAGCAGGAGTGGGCGTTCGAGATCAAGTGGGACGGGGTGCGCGCGATCGGCTACTCGCAGCCGGGCGAGCTTCGTCTGGAGAGCCGCAACCTGAAAGACATCACCGACAGCTATCCCGAGCTCGCGAGGCTGAACCGCGCACTCAGCTCCCACGGCGCGGTGCTCGATGGCGAGATCGTTGCGTTCGACGACGCGGGGCGCCCGAGCTTCGGGGCGCTGCAGCCGCGGATGCACGTCGGCTCCCGAGCGCAGGCGAAACGACTCGCCGCGAGCACGCCGGTGACCTACATGATCTTCGACCTGCTGTGGCTCGACGGGCACTCGCTGATGGGGCTGACGTATCTCGAACGCCGCGAGCGCCTCATGGCGCTGCAGCTGAACGGCGAGAGATGGCAGACGCCCGAGCACGTCGTCGGGCAGGGGTCGCAGCTGCTCGAGGCGAGCCGCGCACAGGGGCTCGAGGGCATTGTCGCCAAGCGCCTGCGCTCCATCTACCAGCCGGGGGTGCGCTCGCGGGACTGGATCAAGGTGAAGACCTTCGGCCGTCAGGAGTTCGTGATCGGCGGCTGGGTGCCCGGCAAGGGCAGACGGCGCGAGCGCATCGGCGCCCTGCTGCTCGGCGTCTACGAGCCAGACGGACAGCTGCGCTACGTCGGGCGCGTGGGCACCGGCTTCAGCGAGCAGGAGCTGGACCGCCTCGCCGGGCTGCTCACCCCCCTGCAGCGGCCGACCTCGCCGTTCACGAAGGGCGAGCGGCCGCCCCGCGATGCCGTGTTCGTGGAGCCGCGGCTCGTGGCCGAGGTTGAGTTCACGGAGTGGACGCGAACGGGGAGCGTGCGCCATCCGTCATACAAGGGGCTGCGTGAGGATAAGCCGCCGGAGGAAGTGGTGCGAGAGGACCTCGCCGGCGTGGCCGAGGCGGACGAGCAGGCGGCCGGCGAGCATGGCTCCGCCGAGCAGCCCGAGGCATCGCTGGCTTTGCCCGAGCCACCGGCCAAGACGGCGATTGTCAAGGTCGAGGGTCGCGAGCTGAAGCTCTCCAACCTCGACAAGGTTCTCTATCCGAAGACGGGGTTCGCCAAGCGCGATCTGATCGAGTACTACGCGGCGATCGCGCCCGTCATCCTGCCGCACCTGCAGGGGCGGGCGCTGACCGTCACGCGGTGGCCGGACGGCGTGGAGGGCAAGTCGTTCTTCCAGAAGCAGACTCCGGCGCACGCGCCGGAGTGGGTCCGCAGGGTGACGCTGCCGAGCGAGCGCAAGCCGATCGACTACACGCTCGTCGAAGACCTGCCGACGCTCGTGTGGCTCGCAAACCTCGCCGCTATCGAGCTCCACACGCCGCTTGCGCGCGCCGAGCAGACGGACCGTCCGACGACCCTAGTGTTCGACCTCGACCCCGGCGCCCCGGCGACGATCGTCGAGTGCTGCCGCGTGGGCCTGGCGCTCCAGGGGATGTTCGAGAACCTCGGCCTGCAGAGCTTCGCCAAGACCTCCGGCTCCAAGGGCCTGCAGCTGTACATCCCGCTCAACTCCGGGGAGGTGACCTTCGAGCAGACGAAGCCGTTCGCACGGGCGGTCGCCGAGCTGCTCGAGCAGGCCGAACCGGAGCTGATCGTCTCGCGCATGACCAAGGCCCGGCGCACCGGCAAGGTGCTGATCGACTGGAGCCAGAACGACCGCAACAAGACCACCGTGTGCGTCTACTCGCTGCGAGCGACCGAGCGCCCGACGGCCTCGACGCCCGTCGAGTGGGACGAGGTGCGCGCCACGCTGGACGCGGGCGACCCCGGAAGGCTCGTCTTCGAAGCCCCGGACGTGCTCCGGCGGGTCGCCGAGCGCGGTGACCTGTTCGCTCCGGTGCTGTCGATCGTGCAGGAGCTCCCGTCGATCTGACCGGGGGCCGCGCGCAGCTCCCCGTCAGTGACCGGGGCGCGAGACGTAGCCGAGGATCGAGGCGTCCACGAGCCATTCCACCGGAGCGACGTCGTCGGTGTAGACCGGTCCGCCGCGCAGGGCCGGCGCGAGGCTCGCCGCGCTCGCCAGTGCGGTGGGGCGCAGCTCCGCGGGAAGGCCGGGGGCCGCGGCGTCCAGGCCCCTGGCGCCCAGCGGCGAG
>JAOPZV010000035.1 GCA_025963935.1 Solirubrobacterales bacterium | reverse complement strand
CCGACTTCATGTTTGAATTCGGAGATGTAGCTGAGCGTCGGGCCGATGTTGTTGGCGTCGAGCACGTCGAGTCCTATCACCGTGCAGCGGTTGCAAACCCGCAGGAGCGCCTGGTAGTAGCGGGCCGCCGATCCGGCCGAGGGGCTGGAGTACGCGCGCGCCACGTTGCCGCGGTTGGCCTCGTTCCAGGACTGGTACTGCTTGACGTAGGGGAAGCGCTTCACGAATTTCTGGACATCGTGCTGGTACTGGGCGACGCTCGGCAGCCTCGTGGGGCTGTGCTCGGAGTGGTAGAAGGCGACGAGCACCTTCTGATGCGTGGCTTCGGCGAGCTCGATGAACGTGATCGCTTTGTTCAGCGAGTCGCGGTGCACGGCGGCGTCGTAGGGCGCGATGTAGCGCACGATCTTCGTGCGCAGGCCGATCCAGCGCGCGTTGCGGAACATGTGCGCATCCTCGTCGCCGATACCCGTCATGTAGCTGCTGGCGGTGTGCGCTCGTGGGCTCTTTGCCCGGCCAGTCGCGGTGGGAGCGGCCAGCAGGCCGGCGAGCAGCGCAAGTGACGCGGCCAGCACTGCGATACGGGGAGATAGTTTCATTCGTCTCATGTTGAAGGTCGGGCGCAGGGCGCTTGTCCTTGCTGCAACAGATCTCGTGACGATAGGTTGCGTGATGCTAGTAGTTTTTTTGGGGGCCTCCGCGGGCCTGCGTCGATCGCGGAGAACCCTCCGACCCGAGACCTTCGCCACGCTCCCCGTCGAGTCCTCCTGATGCAGGGCGCATGTCCTCGGTAGCGCCCGGCCGGCGTAGCGTGGGGTCGGCGACGACGCGCACGTCGACGCCCGGCAGGCCGCGGAGCAGATCGCCGAGGAGCGACCGGTCGGCTCCACCCAGGCCAAGACGCGACAGGCCACGTCGCGGCGAGGGCGTGCCCATCAACACATAGGTGCTGCCGAGGCCGAGCGCCACGCCGATGGCGATCTCCGCGACGTCGTCTCCCTCCTCCACTCGCAGCCGCGCGCCGAGCATCGCGGTGAGTCGCCGCAGCTCCTCGAGCCGTTTGCGGTCCTCGGTGCTCGGCGGCCGCCCGGGTGGACGGACGACCAGCACGTCGAGCTCTGCATCCAGACGCTGGGCGGATCGCCAGGCACGTCGCACCACGCGCTCGGAGTGCGGTGCGAGCGTCGCGAGCGCGAGCAGTCGCTCGGCGATCGGCTGTGGCGGCGGCTCGGCCGCCGCCGGGCGACCCTCCTCGTCGCGGCGTGTCCCAGGGCTCGGCACGCGCACGAGGCGCTTCACCTCGACGTCCTCCGCCACCTGACGCAGGGCCGTCTCCCGGAGGGCGGCCAGGTTCTCGATCTTGAAGAAGTGGTTGAGCGCAGCCGGCACCCGCTCTTGGGGGTACACCTTGCCGGCCCGCAGGCGTGCGATCAACGCCTCGGGGGTGAGGTCGATCAGCACGACCTCGTCGGCGAGCGACAGGACCTCGTCGGGGATCGTCTCGCGCACCCGGGTACCCGTCAGCTGGCTGACCTGGTCGTTGAGGCTCTCGAGATGCTGCACGTTGACCGTCGAGAAAACGTCGATCCCGGCCGAGAGCACCTCGCGGACGTCCTCGTAGCGCTTCTCATGCTCCACGCCGGGCGCGTTGGTGTGTGCAAGCTCGTCGATCAAGCACAACTCGGGGCTGCGCGCGAGGACCGCCGGGAGGTCCATCTCCTCGAGCGCTGTGCCGCGGTGGGAGACCGCTCGGCGCGGCAGTATCTCGAGACCGTTCGCCTGCGCGAGGGTCTCGGCACGGCCGTGCGGCTCGAGGTAGCCGATGGCCACGTCGCGCCCGCTCTCAGCTTCGGCAGCGCCCTCCTGGAGCATGCGGTACGTCTTGCCCACGCCAGGCGCCATGCCGATGAAGACCTTCAGGTGTCCTCGTCCGTTTGCCATGTGGACCATGTGGGACGCTACTGGAGTGACCTCGTTCCAGACGGGGGCGGCGGTGTTCGGTGGCCTGCTCGTGCTCGGCTCGCTGCTGTCCGGTCTCGCCCGGCGCAGCATGCTCTCGCTGGCGGCGCTGTTCGTGCTCGCGGGCTTCATCCTTGGCAACGGCGCCACCGGGGTGCTCGACTTCAAGGCGAGCTCAGGGCTCGTCCCCGACCTCGCGAACGTGGCGCTGATCGTGATTCTGTTCCGCGACGGTCTCGAGGTCGACCGCGAGCTGCTCCAGAGCCACTGGCATCTGCCGCTGCGCAAGCTCGTCATAGCGATGCCGATCACGGCCGTGCTCGTAGCGTTCTTCGCTCATCTGCTCGTCGGGCTCGGCTGGACCGAGGCCCTCCTGCTGGGCGCGCTGCTCTCGCCGACCGATCCGGTTCTGTCCTCGGGCGTCGTGACCGACTCGCGGGTCCCGCGCGTGATCCGGCATTCGCTCAACCTCGAGTCCGGGCTGAACGACGGCCTTGCTCTGCCGGCTGTCCTGGTCTTCGCCGCGGCACTGGCCCCGAACAGCGGGCATTTCGTGTGGTGGCATTTCGTGTTGCAGGACGTGGGGCTTGGCTTCGCGTTCGGGCTGGTCTGTGGTCTCGTGGGATCGTTCCTGATGCCAACCGGCAGGCATGAATGGCTCTACCGCCCCATTCCTGCCCATCAGAAGGCCCTATACGGCCTCGGGGTCGCGTTTGCCACCTACGGCCTGACGGCGCTGCCGCCGCATGGCAACGGCTTCATTGCGGTGTTCGTGGCAGCGATCGTCATCGGCATCCGCCGGCCTGACCTGCGCGCATACTTCGCCGATCGTGCAGAGGAGGTCGTCGAGATAGTCAAGCTGGCCGTCTTCGCCGTCTTCGGCTCTCTGCTGACTCTCCACGGACTGTTCTCCGATGGCTGGGCTGCCGTCTGCGTGGTGGCGGCGACGTTCCTGATCGCCCGGCCGGCCGCCGTCTTCCTCGCGCTCGCCGGCACGCGCCTGCGCAACGCGACGAAGGCCTTCATGGCGTGGTTCGGGCCGAAGGGCGTCTCCACGATCGCCTTCTCGCTGCTCGTCTTCGGTCGCCAGATCCAGGACGGCCAGCGGATCTTCAACATCGCCGCGCTCGCCGTCTTCGCATCGATCCTGCTGCACGGGATCACCGACACACCGGGCATACGCTGGATCGCGCGCCGCACGCGCTAGCCGACGGAGTCGCAGACCCGCTCACGCTCCAAGGACGTTGTGAACGATCAGGTCGATGAGCTTGATGCCGATGAACGGCGCGATGATGCCGCCGAGGCCGTAGATCAAGAGGTTGCGCCGTAGCAGCGCGCTCGCGCCGATCGGCCGGTAGCGCACGCCGCGCAGCGAGAGCGGAATCAGCAGTGGGATGACGAGGGCGTTGAAGATGATCGCCGAGACGATCGCGCTGCGCGGTGAGCCGAGTCCCATGACGTTGAGGACGTGCAGCGGGCTTTTCCCGCCCGGGGTGGTGGCCCACGTGGTGACGAAGACGGCCGGCAGAATCGCGAAGTACTTCGCGACGTCGTTGGCGATCGAGAAGGTCGTCAGCGCGCCGCGGGTGATCAGCAGCTGCTTGCCCACCTCGACGATCTCGATCAGCTTCGTCGGGTTGGAGTCGAGGTCGACCATGTTGCCCGCCTCGCGGGCGGCCTGGGTGCCGGTGTTCATCGCCACGCCCACGTCGGCCTGGGCCAGCGCGGGTGCGTCGTTGGTCCCGTCGCCGGTCATCGCCACGAGCCGGCCGTCCTCCTGCTGCTCGCGGATCAGAGCCAGCTTCGCCTCCGGCGTGGCTTCGGGGAGGAAGTCGTCGACGCCCGACTCCGCCGCAATCTTGGCGGCCGTCAGGCGGTTGTCACCAGTGACCATCACCGTCTTGATGCCCATCGCGCGCAGCTGGTCGAAGCGGACGCTCATCCCCTCCTTGATCGTGTCCTTCAGGTAGATCACGCCGAGCACCTGACTGTCGCGGGAGACGGCCAGCGGCGTTCCGCCCTCGTTGCCGATGCGGACGAGCTGTGCCTGCAGCTCGGGGGGTGGCGTCCCCCCTTCCCGGGAGACGAGCTCGATGATCGCGTCGCCGGCGCCCTTGCGCAGCCGGCGGCCGTCGACGTCCACGCCGCTCATCCTGGTCTGAGCGGTGAACGGGACGAAGTCGGCGTGAAGCGTCGACATGTCGTGCTCGCGGATCCCGTACTGCTTGGCCAGCACGACGATCGAGCGGCCCTCCGGCGTCTCGTCGGCCAGCGAGGACAGCTGTGCGACCTCGGCCAGCTCGGACTCCGGGACGCCCGGCATCGGGACGAACTCCGATGCCAGCCGGTTGCCGATGGTGATGGTCCCGGTCTTGTCGAGCAGCAGCACGTCGATGTCGCCGGATGCCTCGACGGCCCGACCGGACAGCGCGAGCACGTTGCGGCGCACGAGCCGGTCCATGCCGGCGATTCCGATCGCGCTGAGCAGCGCCCCGATCGTCGTGGGGATCAGCGCGACGAGCAAGGCGATCAGAGTCGTCTCCGAGATCGGCGTGCCCGCGAACAGCCCGAACGGGCGGAGCGTCGCCACGACAATCATGAAGATCAGGGTCAACGCGGCGAGCAGGATGTTCAGGGCGATCTCGTTGGGGGTCTTGCGCCGCTCGGCGCCCTCCACGAGCGCGATCATCCGGTCGAGGAACGATTTGCCGGGCTCCTGCGTGATTTCGATTTCGATGCGATCGGAGGTGACACGCGTCCCGCCGGTGACCGCGCTGCGGTCGCCGCCTGACTCGCGGATCACCGGCGCGGACTCGCCCGTGATCGCGGACTCGTCGACGGTCGCGATGCCCTCAATCACGGTGCCGTCGCCGGGGATCAGCTCGCCGGCGGGAACAATCACGATGTCGCCGCGGGTCAGCTCTGAAGCTGCCTTCGTCGAGCCATCTCGCATGGTCGCGACGGTTTCCTTGCGCATCGTGCGCAGCGTCTCCGCCTGAGCACGCCCGCGCCCCTCGGCGAACGCCTCGGCCATGTTCGCGAAGACCACCGTCAGCCACAGCCAGAGAGCGATCACGAACGTGTACCAGGCTGGCTCGCTGCCGCCGCCGAGCGGCCGTCCGCCAAAGGCCTGGATCAACCACGTGACCGTCGTGATGACCGAGCCGATCTCGACCACGAACATCACCGGGTTGTGGATCTGCACTCGTGGGTCGAGCTTCTTGAAGCTGTCGAGCAGCGCACGCCAGACGATGTCGCGCTGGAACAGCGAGATCGCCTTCCGTTCGCGGGCTCCCGGCATCTGGACGGACATCAGCGCGCACCGCCCGTCAACCGGTCGAGGGCGAGGTTCAGCTCGAGCACGTTCACGCCCCGCTCTCCAGAGAAGCCGATGCCGCGGGCGTCCGTGTACCTGGAGACCAACTTGTCGACCGACCCGATCCCCATGTGGCGCACGGCCGCGACGCGGTGCGCTTGGATACGGGCGTTGGCGGGGGATATTTCCGGGTCGAGGCTCGAGCCGGAGCTGTTTGCGGCGTCGACAGGCACTTGGGCGGCGGTCAACCCGGGGTTGAAGGGGCCCTCCAGTTCGATGTAGGCCTTGACGTGTTCGGCGATCGCTTCCTCCGTCGCCTTGCTGTTCGGCCCGAGGTTGGAGAACGTGCTTGCAGCGGCGTTGTAGGCCCCGCCTTCGGTGACCGACGGGCGCGACTGGAAGTAGCGCGGGTCCGGTTCGGTGACGACCGCGCCCTTTTCTTCGACGAGCTTGCCGTTCTTCGTCTTGGGGACGGAGAACGACTGGCCGATGATCTTCGAGCCCACGAGCCTTCCGGCGACGTGGACCTGCTGCCCGTTGGCGTTACCTGGAAAGGCGACCTGGCTGACGCCGGTGATCACGAGCGGGTAGACGAGCCCCAGCAGGATCATGAAGACGATCGCGGCGATGGCAGAGGTGACGATGTCGCGGCGCATGTCAGTAGAGGTGGCTCGTCAGTCCCTGGACGATCGGCCCGAGAAGCAGTGCGGGGAAGAACGTGAGCGCGCCCACGAGGACGATCACGCCGATGAGCAGCACCGCGAACGTCGGGTTGTCGGTGCGCATCGTTCCGAGGCCCGCGGGCGTGACGCGCTTGCCGACCAGCGCGCCGGCGACCGCGAGCGCGAACAGGATCGGCGCGAAGCGGGCGAAGAGCATCACGAAGCCTCCCAGCAGGTCGGCGAAGGTGATCCCATGGGAGCCGACGTTTCCGGCGCTTGGCTGGATGAAGCCCGTGTAACCAGCGAAGGCCGAGCCGTTGTTGTTGGCCTGTGAGAGGTAGGCGTAGAAGCTCTCCGAGAAGCCCTGCGGTCCCGTGGCGGCTTTTGAGATCGATTCCCGGCCCGCATGGCTGGCGGTGGCCAGCGCCGTGGCCAGGAGCGCCGCCAGCGGCGTGATCAGGATCCCGAGCCCCGCGAGCTTTATCTCCCTAGCCTCGAGCTTCTTGCCGAGCCACTCGGGGGTCCGCCCCACCATCAAGCCGCCGATGAACACGGCCAGCAGCACATAGAGCAGGATCGAATACAGCCCCGTTCCGACTCCGCCGAAGATCACCTCGCTCGCCGAGAGGTTGGCGAACGGAACGGCCCCGCCGATTCCGGTGAAGGACTCGATCGCGCTGTTCACAGCACCACATGAGGTGACGGTGGTGACGACGTCGAACAGCGCGGACCCGGCGATCCCGAAGCGCTGCTCCTTGCCTTCGAGGTTGCCGCCGGTCGAGCCCGAGATCACGTGGGTGTGCAGGCCCGCGGCGTGCTGCGCGGGCGACCCGTGGGCCTCGGCGATGTAGGCCACGACCGCCGCGCCGAGGAACATGATCATCATCGTCCCGTAGATCGCGTAGCCCTGACGGCGGTTGCCCGTCATCCGCCCGTAGGTGAAGACGAGCGCCGCCGGGATGGCGAGCACCATCAGCATCTCGAAGAAGTTGGTGAAGGCGGTCGGGTTCTCGAAGGGGTGCGCCGAGTTGGTGTTGAAGAACCCGCCGCCGTTGGTCCCGAGCATCTTGATCGCCTCCTGCGAGGCGACCGGCCCCATCGCGATCGACTGTGTCAGGCCGGTGACGGTGTGAACAGCGAGGTAGTTGGAGAAGTTCGCGATGACGCCCTGGGAGACGAGCACGATCGCCGTGAGCACCGACAGCGGCGCGAGCACGTAGAGGATCGTTCGCACGAGGTCCTGCCAGAAGTTCCCGAGGCTCTTGCCCGTCCGCCCGACGATGCCTCGGATCAAGGCGACCGCCACGACGATGCCGACCCCCGCCGACAGCCAGTTCTGCACCGTCAGCCCGATCATCTGGCTGAGATAGCTCATCGTCGTCTCGCCGTTGTAGTACTGCCAGTTCGTGTTCGTCGTGAACGAGGAGACGGTGTTGAACGTGACGTTCCACGGCGCTGAGGCAAAGCCGCGTGGGTTCAGCGCGTGTGGCACGAAGAAGGCGTCCTGTGTGCGCAATATGAGGTAAAGCAGCAGCCACCCGGCGAGCGAGAAGATGATCAGGCTTTTCGCATACGACTTCCAGTCCTGCTCCCGCCTCGGATCCACCCGCAGGACCCGGTGGAGAAAGCGCTCCGGGCCTTCGAGGATCGGCGTGAGGAACACTCGCTCGCCCGTGTACACCTTTGCCATGTAGCCGCCGAGCGGTATGGCGATCGCCGTCAGGATGACCGCGAACAGGACGATTGTCAGCCAGCCGGCGAGCGTCATGGCCTACAGCTTGTCCCCGCGAATCAGCGCGTAGAACAGATAGATGATCACGAGCACCGACACCACGAGGCCGAAGAAGTCCGCGCCGCTGATGTGCGCGATGAAGAAGCCGACGGGGATCGTGCTCATACGCGGTCGATCCCCTCGATGAGCAACAGGAGGATCACGAACATCACGATCCCCAGCAAAACCGCCACGACGTCCATGCGGTCACTATGTGCCACCGCGCATCACGGAGGTGTGACGAATCGCCTCCGTCGCATAACGATTGTGTAACGGCCCTGCGTGAAGAGCGCGAATGCGTGATCGCCTCGCCGCCACGGGGTCCATCGACGTGGACGTCTGCTATCTCCCCCCTTGGACACCGGGCCGCTTGCAGCCCACAACACAGGAGGTACTCGATGACGGTCGGAAAGGCCGAGGCCCACGCGCCCGACGCAAAGCAGGCTGACGGTTTCAGCTTCGTCGCGCCGTGCTTCACGAGCCTGGACGAGGCAGCCATCAAGCATCACCTGGAGCGCGACCACTTCTTCTGGCTCGACCTGACCGCCCCAACTGCCGAGGACGTCGAGAAGCTGCGCGAGCTGTTCGGGTTCCACCCGCTCGCGCTGGAGGATGCGCTGCACTTTGGCCAGCGCCCGAAGCTCGACGACTTCGACGACTACGTCTTCCTCGTGTTCTACGGCGCACAAGACGACGCTTCGGGCGGGGACGAGATGCTCCAGGAGGTGCAGATGTTCATCTCCGGCAAATACCTGGTGAGCCTGCACAAAGACCCGCTGCCGGCGCTCGCGGAGCAGAGCTCTCAGCTCGACGGGCGCCTGCTGCACAGCGAGCAGTTCCTGCTGTACCGCGTCTTCGACGCCCTGACCGACAGCTTCTTCCCGCCTCTCGCGCGGATGGACGACCAGATCGACGACCTGGAGGCAGCGATCCTCGCTGGGCCGAGCGACCAGCAGCTTCAGCGGCTTTTCGGACTCAAGCGGACGCTCGTGGCGATGCGGAAGGTCGTGACGCCGCAGCGCGACCTGTTCGCCCGCTCGATCGACCAGCTCGCGGACCTACCCGGGCTGGAGCTCGATGAGCGCGACTACTTCCGCGACGTCTACGACCACCTGATCCGCATCTCCGACCTGATCGACTCCTACCGCGACCTGCTCAGCAGCGCCACTGATCTCTATCTGTCGACTGTCAGCAACCGGCAGAACGAGGTGATGAAGCAGCTGGCGATCGTCGGCACGATCTTTCTTCCGCTGTCGTTCATCACCGGGTTCTTCGGCATGAACTTTGGCTGGCTGATCAACAAAGGCATCGCCTCGACGTGGTCGTTCTTCGTGCTGGGCCTCGGCAGCCTGCTGGCCACCTGCGTCCTGCTCGTGCGCTTCTTCAAGCGCAAGGGCTGGATGTAGCGGCCTCAGCGCTCGCTGCAGTCCAGCGCGACCTTGAGACTTCTCAGGCGGCGAACCGGTATCCGATTCCCGGGTCGGTGACGATGTAGCGGGGGGTGGCTCCCTCCGGCTCGATCTTCGCCCGCAACCGTGCGATGTGCGTCCTCAGAGGCTGGATGTCCTCGACGTAGTGAGGCCCCCAGACCTCCGCGAGCAGGGCTCTGTGCGTCAGCAGCCGTCCGCGGTTGCGCACGAGCATCCTCAGCAGCTCGAACTCGATCGGCGTCAGATGAACTGGCTGTCCGTCGAGCCTGACGACCCGTGCGGCAAGGTCCACCTCGAGGCCGTCTACCGCAACCGTCGGCTCTTCCTCGGCCGGCGTGGCACGGCGCAGCGCTGCCTGCAGGCGCGCGACCAGCTCGCGCGCGGCGAACGGCTTGGTTATGTAGTCGTCCGCTCCGGCCTCCAGCGCCCTCACCTTCTGGTCCTCCTCACCAACGGCGGACAGCACGAGGACGGGCATCTCGCTCCATTCACGGAGCTTGTTCGTGACCTCTACGCCATCGCCGTCGGGCAGCACGAGATCGACGATCGCGGCAGCCGGCGGATGTACGGCCGCCAAGTCGAGAGCCTGCGATGCCGTTTCGGCCGCCACCGTGTCGAAGCCTGCCTCCCGCAGCACGACTTTCAGCGCACGGATGATCTGCGGCTCGTCATCGACCACCAGCACACGGGGGCGCTCCGGCGGCGGGTCGTCCCGCGTCACGGCGAGGGCTCCCCACCGCGTACCGTGGCTCCCCGATCCGTGTCGCTCCCCGCAGGTGCCGCTCGCGGAGCTTCGCCTCCGTCGGCCGCACCCGTCTTCGTGGGCTGCTCCAGCGGAAGCTCGAATACGAACGTCGCCCCCTGGCCGGGCAGGGACTCGACATGGAGCGATCCGGCATTCGCCTCGGCGAACCCCCGGGCGATCGCCAGGCCGAGCCCCGAGCCGCGGTATTCGCCCCCGGCCGAGCCGGCACGGTAAAAGGGCTCGAACACGCGCTCAAGCTGAGCCGGTGGAATCCCCGGGCCGCGGTCGACGACGCGCACGATCACCCGGTCGCCCCGCCTCTCGGGCCCCGGCCGCCCGGCGGCCTGCGAGTCGCTGCCGCCATCGCCGGCCGGCCGCCGAGCGGGCGGGGCGAGGCTCCGCACGGCCCGCGCGCGCACCGACACGGGATGCCCTGCCGAGTAGCGCCGGGCGTTCTCCAGCACGTTGACGAACGCCCGCTCCATCTGCACCGCGTCGAGCCTCACAAGCGGCAGCTCCGGGTCGATCGACAGCCTGAACTCCTCCTCGCCCGCGGCAAGCTCGCGGAGCGCCGCCCGGATCAGCTCCTCCACCGAGGTCCAATCCCTGCGTGGCTCGGCCGCGCCCGCCTGCAGCCGGGAGAGGTCGAGAAGGTTGTCGACCAGCCGCGACAGTCGACGGGTCTCCTCCTGGATCACCGCTGCCATCTCCCGGCGCTCGTCCGTCGAGAGCGCCGTGGAGCCGACCGCCTCTCCGGCGGCAGAGATGGCGGTCAGAGGCGAGCGCAGGTCGTGCGACACGGACCGCAGCAGGGCCGTCTTCACAACGTCGGCCCGGCGCAGCGCCGCCGTCTCGACCACGCCGCCCAGCAGCGCCTCTCGCTCGAGGCCCGCGCTCATCAGGGCCTCGAGCGAAGGAACGACCCGCTCCTGCAACCTGCGCAGGCTTGCCTCGGAGGCGTCGGCTGCGACAAGCAGCGTCCCGAGGCGCCTGCTGCCCTCACGCAGAGGAAAGGCGATGCTTCGCTCGTCACCTTCGACGGCGTCGGTCTCGATCGCCGCCCAGTTGAGACCGAGGGCACGCGCCAGGCGCGCCGATGCCGTCGACAGATCCTCGGCGAGCCTGTCGCCGCGCAGCAGGATGCGCGCCATCTCTGCCGCTAGGTCAGCCTCCACCCGCCGTGCCTCGGCGTCCCGTGCTCGCGCGCGGGTCACCTCCGCCACCGAGCTGGCGATCGCGGCGACCACGAGAAACGCGGCGAGCGCCACCCAGTCGCTCGAGTCCCTGATCGCGAGGCGGCCGAGTGGCGGGAGGTGCAGGAAGTTGAAGGCCAGCGCGCTCAGCACCGCCGTCGCTACGCCGAGCCATGCACCCCAGATGATCGAGACCACGAGCACCGCCGGCAGGTAGATGACGCTCAGCGACACGACCGGAGCGACGTGCTTGAGCGGGTAGACGATGAGCGTGCAGAGGGCGACCGCGGCGAGCGCCGCGAGCACGCCGACCCGCCGCGAGGGCGGCTCCGACCTCAGCAGGAAGCCGAAGGGGAGGGACGGCACCTCATCAGCCTAATGGCGCACCCAGGTGCCGTTCACTCGGGCGGAGCGCTCACGCCTCCTCGGACGCGGCGGCTAGCAGGCGCGCAGGAGCGCCGTAGGCCGTCAGGACACCGGGAAGCTCGACACTCCCATCGGCGCGCTGACCGTTCTCCAGGAGGGCCACGATCGTGCGTCCCACGGCCACCGCCGTGCCGTTCAGCGTGTGCGGCGTCTGGGTGCGTTTGCCGCTGCGCATGCGGATGTCGAGCCGCCGCGCCTGGTAGTCGGTTGTGTTCGAGCACGACGTCAGCTCCCGGTAGCGGCCCTGGCTGGGAAGCCACACCTCGCAGTCGTACTTCTTCGCGGCGGAGCTTCCGAGCTCGCCGACTGCGATGTTCATCACGCGGTAGGGCAACCCGAGCTCGACGAGTAGCTCCTCCTCTATCGCAAGTATCCGCTCATGCTCCGCGGCGGAGTCCTCGGGCGCGACGAAGCTGAACATCTCCACCTTGTCGAACTGATGCACCCTGAAGACCCCCCTGGTGTCCTTGCCCGCGGCACCGGCCTCCCGGCGAAAGCAGGGTGAGAACCCGGCGTAGCGCACCGGCAGCCGCTCGCTGTCGAGGATCTCTCCGTCGTGCAGTGAGGCGAGCGCCACCTCGGAGGTGCCGACGAGGAACAGCTCGTCCTCGGGCAAGCGGTAGATCTGCTGCTCGGTGTCGGGCAGGAAGCCGGTCCCGTAGAGCGCCCTCTCACGAACGAGCACTGGCGGGATCACCGGCTCGAAGCCGTGCCCGACCAGCTTCTCGAGCGTCCAGCGGACGAGCGCCAGCTCGAGCATCACGAGCTCGCCTTTCAGGTACGCGAACCGCGACCCGGACAGCCGCGCTCCGCGGTCCATGTCGATCATCTCGCCGGCAAGCTCCAGGTGGTCGCGCGGCTCGAACGCGAGCTGCGGGACGGCACCGACCTCGCGCACGAGCTCGTCCTCCGGACCCGGCGCCGCGCCGGGGTCGGGCAGGTTGGGCAGCGGGGCCAGAAGAGCGTCGAGCCTCTGCTTCGCCGCGGCAGCCTGGTCGCCCAGCGCTTTTACCTGCGAGCTCAGCTCCTGCATCTCGGCGCGAAGCTCGACCGCGTCCTCCCCCTTCGCCCTCGCTGCGCCGAATGCCTCGGAGCGAGCCTTCTGCTGCGCCCGCAGGCTCTCGGCCGACGTCGTAGCTGCCCGCCACTCCCGATCGCGCTCGAGGATCTCCTCGACAGCCGCCGCCAGCGCGGGGTCGCGCCGGGCGAGGGCCGCGCTCACGCCCTGTGGGTCCTCCCGGATGCGCTTCAGGTCGAGCACGCCGCCACCGGGCCCGGGGAGCTCTCTATTTGGTTGACAGCGTGATGTTCACGGACGGCACCTTCTGCGCCTGCAGACCCGAGTATTGCGCCAGGAACGATGCGACCGACTGCGCGTTCTGCCCGACGAGGATGTTCTCGGGCATGATCGCACCGGAGAAGCCGCCGTTGCGGATCGCGTAGAGCGCCTGTTCGACGTTCTCCTTGCGGATGTTGAAGTTCGGCCCGTTCGTCTTGACACGGTTGGCGATGCTCGTAGCCGAGCCCTGCGCGCCGACGACCGACAGCGTGTGACAGCCGGAGCAGTGGTCGCGGAACAGGACCGCGCCGTGGTAGTAGGGGCTCGTCTTTGCGACTTTCACGCCCTGCGAGCCACATGCCCCGAGGACGGCGGCGCAGGCGAACAGGATCATGGTCGTGGCGGCGACCCTCATGCGGCGGGAATATATAGGCCCGCTCAGAACCCGTGAGCCGTGCCTGCCGCGCGCAGAGCCAGGAAGACGACGACGAGCGCCGAGAGTGCCATCACGCCGGTCTCTCGCCGGACGATTGCGGCTACCAGTGAGCGCTGCTCCGCCGGGGGGAGGCCGCCGACCGCCGCGGCGTCCGCCAGGCCGCTCTGCTCGAGGATCGTCTGGGCCGAGGTGACACGCAGCTGCTCGCCCACGAAGGCGACCGCGAGCGGCAGCAGCGCGTAGAGGTAGAAGAGCTGGTCGCTTGCGTCCTTCCCGGCCGCGGCGAGCGAGCCGACCGCCACGGCGAGCGTCAGCGCCGAGCCCTGTCCGACGCGCAGCATCACCCAGAAGGCGCTGTTCAGCCGCGTGCTCGCCGGGCCGCCTTTGTGCCACAACCACGCGCCGAGCCCTCCGGAGGCCGCGTTGAGTGTCGCCACGGCGATCGCGCCGGCCACGATCGCCGCCGTCATGCCCCTGATTTCGAGCCGATTGCCACTATGTAACACTCTGCCACAAGCAGTGATATAACAGCGCTGCGTGCTGCGTAGCTACCTCCCGGCGATCGTCTTCCTGATACTCGGCGGCGCCGTGGGCGGGGCATTCGCGGTGCTCAACACGGTCATCGGCCCGCGCCGTGCGACCCCCCACAAGCAGGACCCTTACGAGTGCGGCCTGCCGTCCGAGGTAAAGCGCGGAATGCGCTTCGGGATCAGCTTCTACCTGATCGCGATGCTGTTCATCCTGTTCGACATCGAGGTGATCTTCCTGTATCCGATCGCCATCGAGCTGCGCGCCTACGGGAGCTTCGCGCTCGCCGAGACGATTGTGTTCATCGCGCTGCTGTTCGTCGCTTTCCTCTACGTCTGGCGCAGAGGTGCGCTGGAGTGGAGATGAGGCGCTCAGCGGGGCGCTCGGCCGAGCCGCTCGGCACGGGACTCGGTAGCAGGGTCGACGTCGAGAAGCTGCGAGTACGCGAGCTCAGCCCGAGCCAGCTGCTCAGAGGCGGCGAGCTCGAAGGCCCGACGCCCGGCGCGCATCTCGCGGGAACCGACCTCGAGCGTCACGTGGAAGAACGCGTGATGACCACGACGCTCGACAAAGCGGTCGCCTGGGCGCGCTCCAACTCGTTCTTCCCCGCGACCTTCGGGCTGGCTTGCTGCGCAATCGAGATGATGTCGATAGTGGCCGCCCGCGTCGACGTCGCACGCTTCGGCTACGAGGCGTTCCGCGCCTCCCCCCGGCAGGCCGACCTGCTGATCCTCTCGGGCCGTGTGTCGATCAAGATGGCGCCGATCGTTCGCCGTATCTATGACCAGATGCTCGAGCCGAAGTGGGCGATCTCGATGGGGGCGTGCTGCAGCTCGATGGGGGTGTTCAACAACTACGCACTCGTGCCGGCCGACAAGTTCATGCCGGTCGACGTGCACGTTCCCGGCTGCCCTCCGCGGCCGGAGGCGCTCATGCACGGCGTGCTGAAGCTGCGCAAGATGGTCCAGGACGATCCCGACATGGGCTGGCGCGAGCGCTACGGGGCTCGTGGCACCGAGGAGGTGCTGCCGGGCGAGCAGCGACGCCCGGCAGCTGTCAACGTGCCGATCGAGGGGGATACCGCCGGTGCCTGACGCGACGGGCCTGGAGCTGATCGCCCAGGCGTTGCGGGAGGCCGAGGGCGGAGACGGAACGTCCGGCAGCCCGGTCCTCGAGACCGTGTTCTTCCGCGGGCGCGGGACGCTCCTCGTCGAGCCGACGCGCATCGGGGCGGTGCTCGCGAGCCTGCGGGAGCGGGGCTACACCTTTCTGGCAAGCGTGCACGGCGTGGACTACTACCCGCAGGAGCCCCGGCTCGGCGTCGTCTACGAGCTGCTGGACATGCGCCGCGTGGACCGCATCACCGTCAAGCTGCGCGTCGCCAGCGACGTCCCGGAGGTCGAATCGGTCACGCCTGAGTGGCCCACGGCAGACCATCAGGAGCGCGAGGTCTACGACATGTTCGGGGTGCGCTTCCGCGGACACCCAGACCTGCGCCGAATTCTCATGCCGGAGGACTACGAGGGACATCCGCAGCGTCGCGACTTCCCGATTGGCGGCGAACCGGTGCTGTTCACGTTCAACGAGCGCGACACGATGGGATCGCCTCAGTGAGCCCCAGCGAGCAGCGCTCCTCCCCCGGGATGTCCGAGTACCGCCGGCGCGAGGACAGCATCACGCTGTCTCCCGTGGAGGAGCAGCTCGGGGACCCAGAGGACGGACACGCCGCCGGCCGCACGCAGGAGCTCCTCACGCTGAACTTCGGTCCGCACCACCCCGCGACGCACGGGGTGCTGCGACTGCTCGTGACGCTCCAGGGCGAGATCGTGCACGACATCAAGCCGATCATCGGGTACGTCCACACCGGTATCGAAAAGACGGCCGAGGACAAGTCCTACTGGAAGGTGATCCCGGTGGTCGAGCGGATGGACTACCTCGCCTATCACTTCAACGCGATGGCGTTCTGCGGGGCCGTGGAGACATTGCTGGAGGTCGAGGTGCCCAGGCGCGCTCAGTACCTGCGCGTCATCCAGCTCGAGCTCAACCGCATCATGTCGCACCTCGTTTGGCTCGGGACGAGCGCGCTGGACCTCGGCGCGATCTCGATGTTCTGGTACTGCTTCCGCGAGCGCGAGAAGATCCTCGACCTCTTCGAGATGTCGACCGGCGCGCGCATGCACACGCGCTACTTCCAGGTCGGCGGCGTCGCTGAGGACATCCCGCCGGGCTTCGCGGCGAAGCTGCGCGGCTTCCTCGACGAGATGCCCGGGCGCGTGGACCAGTACGGAGCGCTGCTGAACAGCAATGAGATCGTCCTGCAGCGGCTTCGCGGCACCGGGACGTTGGACGCCGACGCGCTGCTCGAGCTCGGTGTGACCGGCCCCCTGCTGCGGGCCGCGGGCAACGCCTGGGATCTGCGCAAGGCCGATCCGTACTGCTCCTATGAGGACTTCGACTTCAAGATCCCGATTGGCACGGTGGGCGACAACTACGACCGCTTCGCCGTCCGCCTGGCGGAGATGTACGAGTCGGTGAAGATCGCCGAGCAGGCGCTCGAGGGACTGCCCGACGGTCCCCACATCACCGACGACCGCAAGGTCGCGTTGCCGCCGCGGCACGAGCTGGCGACCTCGATGGAGGCGCTGATCCACCACTTCAAGCTCGTCACGGAGGGTTTCCGCCCGCCGCCGGGGGAGATCTACTACCCGGTCGAGTCTCCACGCGGAGAGCTCGGCTGCTTCGTCTCCTCCGACGGGTCCGCCAAGCCCGCGCGCGTGCACATGCGCGACCCGTCCTTCGTCAACCTGCAGGCCTTCTCGCACATGGCGAAGGGCGGCTACATCGCCGACCTGATCGCGACGCTCGCGATGCTCGACCCGATCCTCGGAGGAATCGACAGGTGAGCCCACCCGACGAGCCCCTGCAGGAGATCCTCGACGACGTCCTCGCGTCGGCGCTCGCCGGGCCGCCTCGGCCGGTCCCCCGCTTCGGGCATGGCTCACGCGTACCCGGCTGGGACGAGGCGGTCGATCTCGAGAAGGATCCGGCCGAGATCCCCGATCCGGCGAGCACGGAGGTGCCCGCGGCGCTGCGTGAGGAGATCGAGTCGCACATGGCGCGATACCCCGATCGGCGCTCGGCGGTGCTCCCGGCGCTCCGGGCCGCACAGAGCCTGCATGGCTGGTGCTCGCCGCAGGCGATCGAGCAGGTGGCATGCGTGATGCGTGTCACGCCCGCCTACCTGGAGTCGGTGGCGAGCTTCTACGACATGCTCGAGACGGCCCCCGTCGGTCGCCACAGCGTGTATGTGTGCACGAACATCTCGTGCTCG
>JAOPZV010000025.1 GCA_025963935.1 Solirubrobacterales bacterium | reverse complement strand
GGGCGCGTCCCCCTCCGCGCATTCCTGCTGGCGTGCGTGGCCCGCCGGCCATCAGCGGACCATCAGTGTCCACCGAACCGGCGGCGGCGCTCGGCGAACTCGGCCAGCGACTCCTCGAGCGCCTCGCGGGTGAAGTCGGGCCACATCTCCTCGCGGAAGATGAGCTCGGAGTAGGCGGACTGCCACAGCAGGTAGTTCGACAGCCGGCGCTCGCCGCTCGTACGGATTATCAGGTCCGGGTCGTGCATCTCCGGCGCATACAGCCCGGCGCGAAACTCCTCCTCGCCGCCGCCCGTGAAGCGTCGCGCCGCGTCGAGGATCTCCGCGCGTCCTCCGTAGTTGAACGCCACGAACAGCGTGATGCGACTGTTCTGCGCGGTCAGCTCTTCCGCCCAGCCCATCTGCTCGCGCAGCTGCTCCGCGACGCCCTCGCGGCGCCCGATGAAGCGCATGCGCACTCCCTCTTCGTTCAGCTCCGGCGTTTCGTTGGCGATCCGCCCCGAGAACATCTCCATCAGACCCTCGACCTCCTCGGCGGGGCGTGACCAGTTCTCGGTGGAGAACGAATAGACGGTCAGCTCCTCGATGCCCAGCTCGGCGGCGTCGCGCAGACGCGCCTTCACGGTGTCCGCACCGGCGCTGTGACCCTCGTTGACCGGAAGGCCGTGAGCGCGCGCCCAGCGGCCGTTGCCGTCGGTGATGATGGCGAGATACCGCGCCGCCTGAGCTGACGATCGCGGATCGGCCGTCGACGCCCGATCTCCGGGGGCCTCCATCAGACGGAGAGGATCTCCTCTTCCTTGGCCTTGAGCACGTTGTCGAGGTCGCCGATCCGGCCGTCGGTCAGCTTCTGCAGCTCCACCTCCGCGCGGTGCTCGTCGTCGGAGGATGCCTCGCCCTCGGCCTTCAGCTCGCGCAGCTGCTGCATCGTGTCGCGGCGCACGTTGCGGATGGCCACGCGCCCCTCCTCGGCGAGGTTGCGCACGACCTTCACGAGGTCGCGACGCCGTTCTTCGGTCAGCTCGGGCACGGCCAGGCGCACGAGGTTCCCGTCGTTGGAGGGGTTGAGCCCGACGTCGGACTCGTTGATCGCCTTCTCGATCGCCTTGATCGAGGACTTGTCGTAGGGCTGGACCGTGATGAGCCTGGCTTCCGGCGCGGAGATCGTGGACAGCTGGTTGAGCGGCGTCATCGCGCCGTAGTAGTCCACGACGACGCGGTCGAGCAGCTGGGGGCTGGCCCGCCCGGTGCGAACGGACGAGAACTCGTGCTGGGCCGACTCGAGCGACTTGACCATGCGCTCGGCGGCGTCGGCCAGCAGTTCGTCGATCAGGCTCTCAGCGGCCATCGTTCTCTCCTTGGGATGTCGATACGAGGGTCCCCACGCGCTGGCCTGAGATTATCCGCGGGAGGCTCGTGTCGTCATCCATGTTGAAGACGATCAGCGGCATCCCGTTCTCCATGCACAGCGCGAGCGCCGTGGAGTCCATCACGCGCAGTCTCCGCTCGATTGCCTCCATGTGCGTGATCTCCGGAATGAACTCCGCATTCGGGTCGAGCGCCGGATCGGCGCTGTAGACGCCTTCCACTCCGTTCTTCGCCATAAGGATGATCTCCGCGTGGATCTCCGCCGCGCGCAGAGCCGCCGCGGTATCGGTGGTGAAGAACGGGTTACCGGTGCCGGCCGCGAAGATCACCACCCGGCCCTTCTCCAGGTGGCGCATGGCGCGCCGGCGGATGTAGGGCTCGGCGATCTCCGAGACGCCGAGCGCCGAGAGCACGCGCGTGTCCGTGCCCATCTTCTCCAGCGCGTCCTGCAGCGGCAGAGCGTTCAGCACGGTGGCGAGCATCCCCATGTAGTCAGCGGTCGCCCGGTCCATGCCGGCGGCCGCGCCCTTCATGCCCCTGTAGATGTTCCCGGCCCCCACGACGATCGCCACCTCGACTCCCTGGTCGCGGATCGCGGTCACCTGCCGCGCTACCGCGACCACGCGATCGGGGTCCGTTCCGTACTGGAGCTCTCCCATGAGCGCCTCGCCGGACAGCTTCAGAAGGATGCGTTTGAAGGCAGGGGCCATCGCCGCGCAGAGCCTATACCGGCCGCGGGCCCTACTGGCCTATGGCAAAGCGGGAGAAGCGGCGAATGACGACGTTCTCGCCGGTGGTCGCCGAGAGCTCGTCCCGAAGCTGCTGCACCGTCTTGCCGTCGAACTTCGGGTTGTGCATCGCCTGCTCCATCAGCACGATCGTCTCGAGCCAGGAGTCGAGCTTGCCGCTGACGATCCGCTCGCGGACGTTCTCCGGCTTGTCCGCCGCCTCCTGCTCATAGATGCGCGACTCGGCGTCCCGCAGCTCGGCCGGGACGTCCTCGCGGCTGACGAACTGGAGAGTCGGGGACGCCGCGATCTGCATCGCGACCTCGCGCGCGAACGACACGAAGTCGTCGTTCTTGGCGACGAAGTCCGTGTTGCAGTCGACCTCGATCAGCACGCCGACCTTCGAGCCGGCGTGCACGTAGGCCTGGACGGTGCCCTCGGTGGCGGCGCGCTCGCCGAGATCCTGGATCTTCTTGCCCTGCCTGACCCGGAGGATCTCGATCGCCTTCTCGACGTCGCCCTGCGCCTCGGTCAGGGCCTTCTTGCAGTCCATCATGCCCGCGCCCGTGCGGTCGCGCAGGGCCTTCACGTCCTTCGCTGCGATCTCGACGGCGTTCATGACGCGCTTGCCTCTGCTTTGGTCTCGTCGCTCTCCGACACAGGGGTATCCCCGTTGTCGGGGGCATCCTCTGCCGCAGAGTCGCTCGTGGGAGCCTCGTCGGGGGTCCCCCCGGCCTCCTGTGTGGCAGCCGCCCCGCCGTCAGCGCCTGTCGAGGATGCCTCTGCAGGGGGTGCCTCCTCAGCCGCCGGCGTGGCGGCCGGCTCGGGAGCGGGCTCCTCCGCGGGTGTTGACTCGGCGGCCGGCTCGGGAGCGGGCTCCTCTGCAGGTGTTGACACGGCGGCCGGCTCGGCGGGTGTGGCCGCTGCGGCAGGCACCGGCTCGGGGGGAGCCG
>JAOPZV010000009.1 GCA_025963935.1 Solirubrobacterales bacterium | reverse complement strand
CGCAGGCGCCGCACGACCTCGGCGTCCTGCGCCGCCGGGCCGCCCGCGGCGTTGGTGCCGTACGCGGTGACCTCGCCGGCGACGTCGATGTCGTCCTTGACGGCGATCGGCACGCCGAGCAGCGGGCGTCCGCCGCCCGCGCCGCGGCGCGCGTCGGCCTGTGCGGCCTCCAGCCGCACGCGCTCGGCGAACACGACGCGAAAGGCGTTCAGACGGCCCTCCAGGTGCGCGATCCGCTCCAGGTAGACCTCGACCAGCTCGCTCGAGGAGACCTCGCCCGCGGCGATCAGCTGCGCCTGGCGGGCGATCCCGGCGTAGGCGAGATCCGTCGCGTCCATCGCCGGCAATCTAGACGGGCGTGACCGAGTTGCGCCGCGCGGGCCACTCGCGCCGCTTGGCTGAGGCGTGGCCGAAGCGGCGGATCAGCTCCTCGCGCAGCACGTCCGGCTCGAGCACCGCGTCGATGACCAGCTCCGAGGCGAGGTGCAGGATGTCGATGTCCTCGGCGTACTCGGTGCGCAGCTCCTCGGTTCTGCGGGCACGCTCCTGCTCGTCGTCGATCCCCTGCAGCTGGTTGTAGTAGACGGCGTTGATCGCCGCCTGCGGGCCCATCACAGCGATCGAAGCGCTCGGCAGCGCAATGCAGCAGTCCGGCTCGAACGCCGGTCCGGCCATCGCATACAGACCGGCGCCGTAGGCCTTGCGCACGATCACCGAGATCTTCGGCACGGTCGCCTCGCTCACCGCGCTGATCATCTTCGCGCCGTGCCTGATGATCCCCTCGCGCTCGACCTGCGTGCCGATCATGAAGCCGGGAACGTCCGCCAGGAACAGCAGCGGGACGTTGAACGCGTTGCAGCTCCAGATGAACCGCGCCGCCTTGTCGGCCGAGTCTGTGAAGAGCACGCCGCCCTTGTGCTTCGGCTGGTTGGCGACGACCCCCACCGCCCGCCCGTCCAGCCGCGCGAAGCCGACGATCAGCTCCTTCGCCCAGCGCGGGTGGATCTCGAGCAGCGAGTCCTCGTCCACGAGCGCCTCGACCAGCGTCTTCATGTCGAACGGCTTGTTCTCGTCCGCGGGGATCAGCTCGGCGATCGAGCGGCCGTCGGCGAGCGCCCGCGGGGGCGCCGGCGGCGCGGCCGGCGGCTCCTGGCGCCAGCTGCTCGGCAGGTAGGACAGGTAGCGCCGCGCCGTGGCGATCCCCTCCTCGTCCGTCTTCACGAGCTGATGCCCGCACCCGGACACTCCGGTGTGCATGCGCGCTCCGCCCATCTCCTCGAGCGTGACCTTCTCGCCGATCACCATCTCCGCCATCCGCGGCGAGCCGAGATACATCGAGGCGTTGCCCTCGCGCATGATCACGATGTCGCAGAACGCCGGGATGTAGGCGCCGCCGGCCGCGCTCGGCCCGAACAGCACGCAGACCTGCGGAACGACGCCCGACATCTTCACCTGGTTGTGGAAGATCCTGCCGGCCCCTCGCCTGCCGGGGAACATCTGAACCTGCTCGGTGATCCGCGCTCCGGCGGAGTCCACGAGGTAGATCATCGGTATGTCCAGCGCGAGCGCGCGTTCCTGGATGCGCAGGATCTTCTCGACTGTCTTCGGCCCCCACGATCCGGCCTTGACGGTCGGGTCGTTCGCCATCAGCGCGACCGTCCGCCCGTCGACCGTCCCGACGCCCGTCACCACCCCGTCGGCGCCGAGCCCGTCCTCCTGCCAGTTGGCGAGGAGCGCCTCCTCGGCGAACGACCCGTCGTCCAGCAGCAGCGCGACGCGCTCGCGCACCGGGAGCTTTCCCTGCTCCGCGGACTTCTCGTGATGGCGCTCGGGGCCGCCCGCGACGGCCCGCTCGACCGCGTCTGCGAGTGGCCCCGCGGCGAGGGCCTCCGCCTCGCCGCCGCTCATCGGAGCTCCGATCGGCGCCGGAGACGCGCAATCTGAGCGTCGTCTCTCATCTGCGGAATGTAGCTGGCCGGAGCGGGCGCGCGGCCACGTCGCCCTCAGATGCCTGTGTTCTCGCTGGGCGTCTCGCCGGAGTAGTCGTAGAACCCGATCCCCGACTTGCGCCCGAACCAGCCGGCGGAGAGCATCTTGCGCAGCGTGGGCGGCTGCGCGAAGCGCCGCTCGCGGAACTCCTCGAAGAGCACGTCGCAGATCGATCCGAGGGTGTCCAGTCCGACGAAGTCGGCAAGCGTCAGCGGGCCCATCGGGTGCCCGGCGCCGGCCTTCATCGCCTCGTCGATCTCCCCCGCCGATCCGACTCCCTCTTCGAACGCGCGAATCGCGTCGAGCATGTACGGCACGAGCAGGCGGTTGACGATGAACCCCGCCTTGTCCTTCGTGGGGATCGCCAGCTTGCCCTCCGAGCGCGCGAACTGCAGAGCGGTCTCGAACGCCTCGTCGGAGGTCGTCACGCAACGGACGACCTCGACCAGCTTCATGACCTGCGCCGGGTTGAAGTAGTGCAGGCCGACGAAGCGCTCCGGACGACCCGTGGCGGCGGCCTGGTCGATGACCGACAGGGAGGACGTGTTCGTCGCGAACACCGCCTCGGGCTTGACGATCCCGTCGAGCTCACGCCACATCTCGAGCTTCAGGGGCAGGCTCTCGGTTATCGCCTCGATCACCAGATCGCACGACGCGAGCTCGCCGTAGTCGACGGTGCCGTGGATGCGCCCGCGCACGGCGTCGGCGTCCTCCTGCGAGGACTTGCCCTTCTCGACGGCCCGCGCGAGCTGCTTCTCGATCCTCCCGATGCCCTTCTGCAGCGTCGCGTCATCGACCTCGCGCAGCACGACCTCATAGCCGGACTGCGCGGCCACCTGGGCGATGCCGTGCCCCATCAGTCCCGCTCCTAGCACGCCCACCTTCTCGATCTGCTGCGCCATGAGACCTCCGCTTGATTTGCCATCTCGGGGACCTGCTGGAGGGGCAGCCTATTACGCCCCCGGCGCGCGCCGCACGCCGGAGGCCGTGGGGACGCCGCGCATCGGACGCCGGCGACGCGGCGGCTGTACGCTGGAGGTCGCATCGTCCGTCGGCATCAGCCGATCGCCCTCCGAGCGTCAGGAGCCCACCGATGAGCATGATCGTCACCGAGGATCGCGGGCCGGTCAGGCACGTCGTGCTGAACCGCCCCGAGAAGCGCAACGCGATGAGCCAGGAGCTGCTGCTCGAGCTCGGCGATGCGCTGCGCAGCGCGGCAGGCGACACGGCGGTCGACTGCGTGGTGCTGCGCGGCGAGGGCCCCGTGTTCTCGGCGGGCGTGGACCTCGTCGAGCTGATGGCCTCCACCGGGCAGCCCGGCATGCTGCGCCCGTTTCGCAACGTCTTTCTGGAGTGCGCGAACCTCTGCGAAACGATGCCCAAGCCGGTGGTCTGCCAGATCCATCGCACATGCGTCGGCGGGGCACTCGAGGTGGCGCTCGGCTGCGACCTGCGGGTCGCCTCGAGCGACGCGCAGCTGGGACTGCCGGAGGTGAAGTTCGGGATCATCCCCGACGTCGGCGGCTCCACTCGGCTGCCCGCTGTCGTCGGCCTCGGCCGGGCCAAGGAGCTGATCATGACCGCGAGGCTGATCGATGCGGCGGAGGCCGAGCGGATCGGCCTGGTCAACCGCGTCGTGGCACCGCAGGAGCTCGAGAGCGCCACGCAGGCGCTGGTCGAGGAACTGCTCGCCAACTCGCCGGTCGCAGTCGGGCGGGCCAAGCGCGTGATCGACGCCTCTGCCCGCCCGGCCCTCTCCCAGACGCTCGAGATGGAGGTGGCGGTCCAGGAGTACTGCGTGGCCGAGGCGCGCGAGCGGGCGCGGCAGGACAGCGAGTCGCAGGCCGCGCTCGCCGGCTAGGAGCGCCAGTCGACCGGGCCGGCGACCAGCGTGTGGCTCCCCAGCGGGCGGCCTAGGATCTCCTGCACGCGCCGTGCGCAGGCGAGCAGCGCGTCGAGGTCGATGCCCGTGTCGATCCCCATCTGCTCGAGCATCGACACGAGGTCCTCGGTCGCGATGTTCCCCGTCGCGCCGGGCGGCACCGGGCAGCCGCCGAGCTCGCCGAAGCTCGACTCGAAGCTCTCCACACCCGCCTCGAGCGCTGCCAGCACGTTCGCGAGCCCCTGCCCGCGGGTGTTGTGGAAGTGGGCGGTCAGCTCGAGGCCAGCGCCCAGCGCGGCGCCGGCCGTGGCGAAGAACTCGCGGACCTGCCGCGGGTTGGCCATGCCAGTGGTGTCGCCGAAGCCGATCTCCTGCGCGCCCGCGTCACGCAGGCTCGCCGCGATCTCGAGGACGCGCTCCGGCGCGACCCGGCCCTCGTAGGGGCAGCCGAAGGATGTCGAGATCACGCCCTCGCAGCGCAGCCCGGCCTCGCGCGCTCGCCCGAGCACGACCTCCAGGCCGGCCAGCGACTCGGCGACCGAGCGGTTGACGTTCTTTCGATTGTGCGTCTCGGAGGCCGACAGGAACACGTTGACCTCGTCGAACGCCGGCCGGCCGGCGCCGGTGTCCGCCTGTCCTTCAAGCAGGCGCAGCGCCGCGTCGAGCCCCCGCTCGTTGGGGACCAGCACTGACACCCCCACGTCAGCCGGCACGTCGATCCGCGCGAGCACCTCGGCGGCGTCGGCCAGCTGCGGGATCACGTCCGGTCGCACGAAGCTCGTGACCTCGAGCCGGCGCAGGCCGGTGCGGGCGAGCGCGTCGATCAGCTCGACCTTGCGCCCGGTGGGGATGACGTCCGGCTCGTTCTGGAAGCCGTCGCGCGGTCCGACCTCCCGGATGCGCACCGCGCGCGGCTGCTCTGATGCGGTCGCGCTGCCGTCGAGCCTCATCGGCAGCAGCCTATACTCGGCCGCCGTGCCCTCGTCGCCTCCCGATCCGGTAGCTGTCATAGGCGCGTCGGGCGCGCTCGGCTTCGGGCTCGCCATCAGGCTCGGCCGCGTCGGTGTGCCGATCGCGATCGGCTCGCGCGAGCTGTTGCGTGCCGAGGAAACCGTCGAGCGGGCGAGCTTCGTCGCCCCCGAGGCGGAGTTCACGGCCTACGACAACGCGGGCGCGGTCGGCGCCGCGTCGACGGTGATCCTGAGCGTCCCGTTCCGCAACCAGTCCGAGACGCTCACCAACCTCAAGCCGGCCTGGCGGCCCGGCCAGCTCGTGATCGACGCCACGGTGCCCCTCGCCGCGGCGGTGAGCGGCAAGGCGACGCGGATTCTGGGGGTGTGGCAGGGCTCGGCCGCACAGCAGACCGCCGAGATGGTGCCCAACGGAGTGCGCGTCGTCTCGGCGCTTCACACGGTCAGCGCGGCCTCCCTCAGCGACCTCTCGCACCCGCTGGAGCAGGACGTGCTCGTGTGCGGCGACCTGCCGGCGGACAAGGTCGAGGCCGCGATGCTGATCGAGAAGATCGACGGCCTTCGCTGCGTTGACTGCGGGCGGCTCGATATGGCGCGCATCGCCGAGTCGCTGACCGCCATGCTGATCTCGGTGAACTCACGCTACAAGGCGCACGCGGGCATCCGCCTGACGAGCCTCCCCGAGCAGCTGTGGGAGTGAGCGGCCCAACCGAGACCGGCGCGGACGTGGTGATCCTCGCTGGCGGCACCGGCGGCGCGAAGCTGGCGAGGGGCATGGTTGACGTCGTGGGAGCGGCGCGGCTCGCGGTGATCGTCAACACCGGCGACGACGTCGAGATCTACGGCGCCCACGTCTCCCCCGACCCGGACCTCGTGTCGTTCTGGCTGGCCGACCGGATCGACGAGCGGGGCTGGGGCGTGCGCGGTGACACGTTCGAGGTGATGGATGCGCTGCGCGCCCTCGAGGTGGACGTGTGGTTCAACCTCGGCGACCGCGATCTCGCGTGGTGCCTGGAGCGCGCGAGGATGCTCGCCGAGGGGCTCTCACCCACGGAAGCGCTCGCGCTCCTGAACAGCGCGATCGGCCAGCGGACGCGGGTACTGCCGATGAGCGATGACCCGGTGCACACCTGGGTGCGGACGGGCACGGCCGGCTGGTCCGGCTTTCAGGAGTTCATGATCCGCGAGCGTGCCGCGGGCATGGTCGAGGACCTCGAGTACCGCGGCGCCGAGGAGGCGGCCCCCACGGAGGACGTGCTGCAGGCGATCGCCGGGGCGCGGGCGATCGTGATCGGCCCATCCAACCCGCTGGCCTCGATCGGCCCGATCCTCGCCCTGCCGGGCGTCCACGATGCGCTGCTGAACGCCGCGGCGCCGGTCGTCGCGGTCAGCCCGATCGTCGCCGGAGAGGTCGTGAAGGGTCCAACCAAGTCGTTCATGGCGTTCGCCGCGCTCGACCCGAACGCCGATGGCATCGCGGATTTCTACGGCGAGCTGCTCGCCGGCATCGTGGCCGACGAGAACGTCGGGCGGCTGCCGAGCCTGCGGATCGACACGCTGATGGGCGATGCGGCTGCCCGCGCGCGAGTCGCCGAGCAGACGCTGTCCTTCGCCGACGGCCTGCGGGGCTAGGGGCACTACGCTCTTGCCATGCGGACCGCCGCGGTGCTTCCCGTCAAGCGATTCGAGCGTGCCAAGCAGCGGCTCGGTGAGAGCGTCGCGGACCCGGTGCGGCTGGCGCTGGCCGGCGCGATGGTCGCCGACGTGCTGCTGGCGCTCGCCGAGACGAGCGGCATCGAGCGGACGATCGTCGTCACCCGCGAGGAGACCGTCGCGAGCGCGGCGCGGGAGCTCGGGGCAAGCGTCGTCGAGGAGGTCGCCGAGAGCGGTCAGCCGGCCGCCGTCACGCTCGGCGTGAAGCGCGCGCTGGCGGATGGCTTCGAACGCGTGCTGTGCGTGCCCGGAGACTGCCCGGCGCTTGACCCCGCGGAGCTCGACGAGCTGCTGCGCACGCGGTCCGCGGGATCTCGGCCCGAGGTCGTGATCCTGCCGGACCGCCACGGGAGCGGCACGAACGGCCTGCTGCTCACGCCTGGCGACGCGATACCCCCGGCGTTCGGCCCCGAAAGCTGCGAGCGTCACCGCGCGCTGGCCCTCGCTGCGGGCGTCGCCTGCCGGGTCGAGCGGCTGCCCTCCCTGCTGCTGGACGTCGACACGGGCGCCGATCTGGCCGCGCTGCGGCGGC
>JAOPZV010000290.1 GCA_025963935.1 Solirubrobacterales bacterium | reverse complement strand
CCTGCTGTGAGCGGCGGTCGGGATGACCGTCCCGCGATAGCGCACGCCCCCGAAGCGCGCCCGCTCGTAGACCGCCAGCCAGGCACACACCCCTCGCTCGAGCACCCACAGCGGAGCGAGGATCGAGGAGCTCACGGGAAACACCTCGGCGCCGCCCGCGCGCCGGCGGCCGCGCTCCGCGAGGAGGATCGCGCCGAGCGCGCCCTCGACGATCGTGCGCCTCCTGCGTGCGAGCGCCGCCGCGAGCAGCCCCGGCAGCACCGCCAGCCAGCACACCATGCGGGCCGGGATCGCCAAGTCGTCGTAGGCCTGGCGGGTTCGCTGCCTCCAGAAGTGCGCGGCGGTCGGTGGCCGGCGGAGAACGCATAGGTCCAGCGGAGAGACGCTCGCGCCGCCGTTCGCCTCGATCGTCCGGATCAGCTCGAGGTTCTCGAACATCACGTCGCCGTCGTAGCCACCGGCCGCCAGCAGGGTCGAGCGGCGCACCGCGAGCGTCCCCGGAAAGTCGGCGCCGACCGCGCGGTTGAGCAACGTTCGGGCGGTGTCCAGCCGCGCGTGCCAGGGAAGCTCGCCGAAGTAGTTCTGCGGGCGCACCAGGTCGTGGTCGTCGAGCAGCTCTGCGACGCGGTGGAGCGCCGCGGTGTCGTAGCGCACATCGTCGTCGGCCAGCACCACCCGCTCGTGGCGCGCGAGGGCAACCCCGGTGATGACGCCCGCGACCTTGCCCATAAGGCAGGCGTGCCGGGGATCCGGCCGGACGTGGGTCACGTGCGCGCCCCACGTGCGTTCGTTCGCCGCGAAGACACCCTCCGGGGAGCCGTCCACCACGATCACCTCATCGCAGAGGCCGCGCAGCGCCGCGAGGTAGCGGGCGAGCTCGGCGCGTTGCGCACCGTCCTCCCAGCGCAGCGGCAGGACGTAGGACACCTCGCGCGCCATGCTCACGCAGCCGATACCGCCGGCAGCGACCCCAACAGGCTGCTGCGCCCCTCGCGGAAGGCGCCGAGGAGGTGGCCCGCCCAGCGCCCCTCGAGCGCCAGCAGCGCCCGAGCGCCGAACAGGATCGACTCGGCGAGCGCGGGCTCGAGCTGCGCCAGCCCGTCGGCGAGATCCCAGGCCGCGATGCTCTCGTGCACGGCGTCCGCCTCGACGTGCTCGTCGTAGAAGGCGGTCACGTCCGCGCCGTAGCCCAGCCGACGCAACGCGTTGCCGTAGCGGCGATTGGGGATCGAGGAGGTCATCTCGAACACGGCGAGATGACCGACGAGGGCGCCGCGCAGGCGCCGGTGCAAGCCAAACAGGCTGATCAGGTTGACCGTAGCGAGCGTCAGCCCCGGCAGGCGATCGACATAGGCGCCGTAGGCGGGGTCGAGGCCGAGACCATCCATCGTGCGCGCGAACAGAAACGAATGCATCCGCTCGGTTGCGCCGTTGCCGTACTCGTCCGCCTGGATCTCGACCAGCGCGGCCTTCGGGCTGCCGCTCAGGCGAGGGATCGCCCAGGAGTGCGGGTCGGCCTCCTTCAGCTGATACGCCGAGCGGTGCATCACGTGCTCGAGCATCTGCTCGCGCGTGCCGCGCGTCTCCAGATAGCGCGAGAGCGGCGGCCCGTCATCCTCGCTCACGAGCCGCTGGAGTGCCTGACCGACACGCGGGCACTCCGGCGCCGGGCTTCCGGCCACGAGATCCGCGAGGCCGCGCTCCGTCTCCCGCTCGAGGTCGGCCCTGAAGCGCAGCAGCGACGGCGCCCACTCCCAGCGTTCGTCGACCCCCGTGATCTGCGAGTAGTGCAGCTCGTAGCAGACGTACAGGGCAAGCTGGAGGTCGTCGTCGGCGAGCGGATCGCCCGCGTAGAGCATGCCGCTCAGCGGCGGGTCAGACTCAGGTGCCTCGGCCAGCGCCGAGAACAGCATGTCCGTCAACGACCCGCGCGGCGCGGGCAGTGCGAGGCATCTCATCGCTCTCGTCCGCTTGGGGCCTGGAAGCCGACGAGACGATGGGTGCCGTCGCAGAACGGCCGCATGCGCGACCGCCCGCAGCGGCAGAGGGCGATCGTCGGCCGGCCGAGATCGATCGTGTTGCCGTCCTGGTCGCGCATGCTGAACGATCCGCGGATCAGGTACGGCCCATCCTCGTATGGCGTGATCACGACCTTCTCATCAGTCTGCTTGGAGCTCATCGCGAACGTCTAGGTACCCCGTCAGTCACCCGCGCCAAACCGCGGTGGTGAGACCTATCGCCGTCTCTGGGCGGCATCCGAGCGTCTCAGCACGCGCCGGTCGTCGGGCAGTCGCAGCGTCACGCGCGCCGCGTCGAGATGCTCGAGGAGCGCTTGCGCGTAGCGGCGGGAGGTTCCCAGCTCGTCGCGGAGCCGGGCCAGCGTGATGGCGCCCTCCTCGCCGATGATCGCTCGTACGCGCTGGGCGACCTGCTCGACCGCGTCGACGTGCGCATGCATCGAGCGGCCCACCCGCACGGCCCTGCCGGCAGCACGCAGCTCGGGGAGGTGGCGGGCGTCGGGACCCAGCTCCGTCTCGCTCGGCGGCTGCGCTCCTGCGCTGCGCAGCCGCTGCTCGAGGGCCAGCGCGCCGGCGCTCAACACGGCGCCACTAGCCCCGTCCGGCCGCTGTCCGCCGGCCGTGGCCGCGGCGGGTGTGCTGCGTGCCACGGCCACCCGCTCGCTCGGCTC
>JAOPZV010000167.1 GCA_025963935.1 Solirubrobacterales bacterium | reverse complement strand
TCCAGCAGCCTGGCGATGTTCGTCATCGGGGGCGTGGTCGCCGGCGCAGGCGCCGGCTTGGTCTTCAAGGGCTCGCTCGCCGTGGCCGCCTCGACCGGACCGGCGGGCTCCCTCGCTGAGGTCCTCGCCGGGTTCTTCCTCGTCGCCTACATCGGTCTCTCGGTCCCGGTCGTGGGACTTGGGGTCATCACCCAGTACATCCCGGCGCGCGACGCGATGCTCGTTTTCGCGGCCCTGGCGGCAGTCGCAATCGCCGCGTCCGTGAGGGCGGTCGCGCGCCGGTCCACCGCACCGGAAGAGCGAGGCCGCCACACGCCCCGGCGCGCTTCGAGCGCCTCCCCGGCAGCCTGAACAGAGGCCGAATCCCTCGCATGGCTCGCGCGCGGCCGAAACCAGCGCGAGAGTGGCCCGATATGGCGCAATCCGGTGGGGTCTGGGGCGGCGAACATGCCTTGCTGCCGCAAAGGATCGTTACATCAGCCTGGTAGCCTCCGAAGCTGGCGTTCTGATGGGGGGAAACTCGGTGGCCGAGTCGGTCGAACTTGCGGCGATCCTTTTGACCGACCTGGTCGGCTCGACGCGCCTTGCCACCTCGGTGGGCCCGGTGCGTGCCGACCAGCTGCGCGAAGAGCACTTCGACCTGCTGCGTGACGCGATCGCATCCTCGGCGGGCAAGGAGGTCAAGAACACCGGCGATGGCCTGATGATCGCTTTTTTCTCGACGTCCGAAGCGGTGCGCTGCGCGGTCGCCATGCAGCAGCTATTCGAGCGGCGCTACCGCGCCGCCGAGCAGAGCCTGCACATCCGCATCGGGCTCGGCGCCGGCGAGTCCACGGTCAAGGACGGCGACTACTTCGGCATGCCCTCGATCGAGGCCGCCCGCCTGTGCGACCAGGCGCCCTCGGACGGCATCCTCATCTCGGCCGCGGTGAAGATGCTCGCGGGGCGCTGTGAGGGCGTCGAATTCGCAAGCGCGGGCGAGTTCGAGCTGAAGGGCTTCCCCGATCCCGTGCAGGCGTTCGCCGTCTCCTGGGCTCCACTCGCCGAGGAGGCCTGGGCCGCGAGCCGTTGGCCCCTGCCGGCGCTCTTGCGCCTGGTGCCGGTCGTCGCCTACGTCGGGCGCACAGAAGAGCGCGCAGCGCTCGACGAAGCGCTGAACCTGGCGCGCGCGCACCAGCGCCAGGCCGTGCTGCTCTCGGGTGAGCCGGGAATCGGCAAGACGCGGCTGGCAAGCTACGCCGCCCATCATGCCCAGAGCGAGGGTTTCGCCGCCCTGTGGGGCGCGTGCTCGGAGGAGCTGGCGGTTCCCTATGAGCCCTGGATAGAGATCTGCACGCATGTCGTTGAGCACGCCCCCGACGAGCTGCTGCAGCGCCACGTAGAGCGCCACAAGGGCGAGCTCGCCCGCCTTGCCCGCAATCTCGAGCGTCGCATCCCCGACCTGCCTGCGCCGCAGAGCTCCGACCCCGAGACCGAGCGCTACCTGCTCTTCTCCGCTGTCACGGGGCTGCTGGCCGACGTGGCCGAGGCAGTGCCGCTGTGCGTCGTGCTCGACGATTTGCACTGGGCCGACGCCCAGTCGCTGGCGCTGCTGAAGCACCTGCTGCGTGCCCTGGAGCAGGGATCGCTTCAGGTGATCGCGACGTTCCGTGACTCGGAGCTCGGTAAGGACCACCCGCTCACCAATGTGCTCGCCGACCTGCGCCGACTGGATGGAGTGCAGCGCATCGCCCTGCATGGCCTCGGCGCAGGCGACGTGGCCGAGATCATGACCGCCGTCGCGGGCCACGAGCTCGAAGCGGACGGACTCGAGCTCGCTGCGCAGATCGCGGCCGAGACCGACGGTAATCCGTTCTTTGTGGGGGAGGTCCTGCATGGGCTCTCGGAGTCCGGCGCGCTTTTGTTCGATGAGGCGACCGGTCGCTGGAGAATCGACAACTTCGCCGGGATCGCACTGCCTGCGAGCGTGCGCGAGGTGATCGAGCGTCGCGTAGAGCGCTTGGGCGAGGAATCGCTGGAGCCGCTGCGGTTGGCGGCCGTGATCGGCCGCGAGTTCGACCTCGACCTGCTGTCTTCCGTCGTCGGGACGGATGAGACGCGGCTGCTGGATCATCTCGAGGCTGCCGTGACCGCGTCGCTTCTAGCCGAGTCCTCCGATCGGCTCGGGCGCTTTCGTTTCGCCCACGCCCTCATCAACCAGACGTTGTACGACGGGCTCGGCGCGACGCGCCGCGCACGAATGCACCAGCGCGTGGCGCAGGCACTCGAGGACCTCTACGGAGACGACCCGGGCGAGCACCTGGGCGAGTTGGCGCTGCATTGGCGTCGGGCGACTGTCTCGGTGGAGAGCGCAAAGGCGGCCGGCTATGCGCTGAGAGCCGGGCAGCAAGCGTTGGAGAACCTCGCCCCCGCTGAGGCGCTGAAGCTCTTCACAGACGCAGTCGAGCTGACCGGGGAGGAGGACACGCGCGAGGGCTGCGAGGCGCGGATTGGACTTGGCGAGGCACAACGTCTTACAGGGAACGCCGCCTACCGCGAGACCCTGCTCGAGGCATCGCGCATCGCCTCTGGTCTGGAGGACGCAGAGCTGGCCGCCGAAGCCGCACTGGCGAACAGTCGAGGCATCGCGAGTGCGCTTGGCGGCGTAGACGAACAGCGTCTCGCAGCGATCGCGCGCGCCATCGAGCTCGACGAACCGCCGCATCCGGCGCGGCGCGCACGCTTGCTCGCGCTACAGGCGATCGAGCTGGCTTGGGACCGTAGCTCGGAGTTCGCCGTGCGCGGCGCACTCGCCCAAGAGGCGATCTCGCTTGCACGGGGTGGGGATGTGCGCACGCTCGCACAGGTGCTGCATCTGGCTTTCTTCGCGTGCTGGTCGGCGGAGACGCTGCGCTTGCGATCCGAGATCGCGAAGGAGCTCTCCGACGCAGCTGCCGCTAGCGGTGATCCCGCACTCCACGTATGGGCGCGCGAGGTCGAGTGGCAGGTTCTCGCCGAGATGGGTGAGTTCGCCCGCGCACAAGCCGCCCTCGAGGGGGGCAAGCGGGTCGCAGACGAGATCGGAGAGCCCGCTCTCAGGTGGGTCGTAGAGACGAACGTGGCCGCCTGGGAGCTCCTTCGGGGCGACTTCGTGGCCGGCGAGCGGTGTGTGGAAGAGGCCTTCCAGCTGGGCCAGGAAGCGGGAGAGACCGACGCGGTCCTCTTCTACGGTGCGCAGCTCTCCTTCCTCCGTGTGTTCCAAGGTCGCGGTAACGAGACCGTCGAGATGCTCAGGCAGAGCGTAAGTGCAGCACCTGGCATCGCCGCCTTTCGCGCCGGACTCGCCGCATTGCTTTGCTGGCTCGGCTCTGATGACGAGGCGAGGGCGATTCTCGATCAGGAGGTGAACGATCGGTTCGAGCACATCCTGCCCGAGCCCGCGGAGCTGAGCGCGCTCGTGCTCTACGCCGATGCCGCTGCACTGCTCCAGCACCGCCAAGCCGCCTCACTCCTTTATCAGCGCATCCAGCCGCGTGCCGACCAGGTCGTCGTCGTCTCGACACACGGCTATGGACACGTTCGTTTGTGGCTGGGTCTGCTCGCGGCAGTGTTGGACCGGGGCGACGAGGCACGCGATCACCTGTCGTTCGCCTGCGAGTTCCACGAGGCAAACGACCTACCGCTGTGGGCCGCCCGCGCCCACCTCGGGTGGGCCGAGGCACCCGGACTCCGCGGCGACCTCGCGGGCGCGCTGAAGCACGCCGCCCGCGCGCTCGAGCTCTCGCGCAAGCACGGTTACGGCGCGATCGAGCGGCGGGCGGCAGCGCTCGTCGAGAGCGAGTCACGGGCCGGGATCTGACCCGTGCTGGGATTGCCTCGTGAGCAGGGGCTTTCGGCGCCATGCCCCCGCCAGGAGTCATCGGTACTGCTCCTTCATGATCCCGCGTCTGCTGTGTGCGTGTACGCAATGAGGTACACTCGGTGCCATGGCAAAGACAGTGCCCGTGCGCGAGTTTCGAACCAGGCTCAGCGAGCTGCTTGGTGATGTTGCGGATCGCCGCGACCACGTGCTCGTTACGCGCAACGGCAAGCCCGCTGCTGCTCTTGTCCCGATCGACGAGTACGAGGCACTCGAGGAGACGGCGGAGATCCTCTCCGATTCGGCGACGCTTGCGGCAATCGAGGCTGGTCTTGCTGAGTTCGCGCGCGAAGAGACCGTCGCACTCGCCGATCTGCGCCACGAGCTCGCCCAGCGCCGCGCAACCCGCTAGAGGTGGCCCGTGTCGTCCTCGCCCGCCGCGTCGGGCGCGAGCTACTCGAGCTCAATTGGCCGTTGATCGACGCCGTCGAGGATGCCCTGGGGCTATTGGAACGCGAGCCTCTTGCCGGACACGCGTTGCGTGGCCGGCTACTGGGACTCCGCTCGCTGCGCGTCGGGACCTACCGCATCATCTACCAGCTCGTCGATGCGGACCGGACAGTTCGGGTCACCGCGATCCGTCACCGCTCCATCGCCTACCGCAGCGACCCACGTTGAGCTTCAGCCGCGCCCCGGAGTTCACGGTCCCGGGATAACACCCTGAGTCACGACTGCGCCGGCAGCTCAGTTCGGCGAGACGGCGATCACCGGGATCTGACGGCTGGTCTGCTGCTGGTAAGCGGTATAGCGGTCGCGGTTGTTGTTGTTGACGATCCGCCACAATCGCTCGTAGTCGGAGTCGGTCGGCTCGACGATTCGGGCGCTCGCCGTGTGGC
>JAOPZV010000278.1 GCA_025963935.1 Solirubrobacterales bacterium | reverse complement strand
TCCGCTGAACGATGGTGTTGTGTCGTTCGACGGTTTCGACGGCCCCGTCAGCGTCACCGTGGGCGGGCTGGTGTCGATCGCGAAGTACAGTTCGTTGCTCACGCCCTGTTCGTTGCCAAGGGAGCTTTCCTGCGTTGCGACCGCGTGGTAGCTGCCACTTTCCAGTTCGCCCTCGTTGCTGGCGCTCCAGGTTCCGCCGCTCGGTGTCGCGGTGGCGGTGGTGACCTGTTGGTTCGCGGCGTTCAGGATGTGCACGACGACCTGCGTGTGGTCGCCGGCTTTGCCGCTGAAGGAGGGTTTCGTTTTGTTCGACAGCGCCGGCGGCCCCGTGAGGGTCACTTTGGGGGGCGCCGTGATGATCGTGAACGTGACCGGGCCGGAGGTGCTGGATCCCCCGAGCAGTTCGGCCTGTTCGGCGATCGCGGTGTACGTCCCTTCTCCGAGAGGTTCGGCGGTGAGGCTCCACGTGGTGCTCAGCAGCGGGACTTCCGTGCTCAGCGTCTGCTTCAGTTCGCCTCCGGTGGATTCGCCCTTGTAGATCTTGACATTGACGGGTTCGGCCAGTTCGGTCGTGCTCCCGCTGAACGACGGTGTCGTGTTGTTGGTCGGCGTCGAGCCGGGGAAGCCTTCCATCGTGACGGACGCCAGGGCGTCGGACACCGGCCCTGCCAGAAGCGCGACGATCGCGACCAATGCGACACCCAACAGGCCCTTCAGCGCCCTCAATGGCGATGCTGCCTCCAAAACGTCAACCCCCCAAATAGTCCAGCTTCCTCGGGCCTGATCGAGGGTCCCATTCGTCCCCAATCGCGCCTCCGCCACGCTGGATGATACGGGTCGAAGGGCGAAATTGGGAGGGGTGGCCGCGCAATTGCGTGCGGGGTCCTCGGAGGCCCGGCCCGGTGGCCCCGGCGCTCGTATCGGCGCGCCTCGCGCGGTCGTCACGGCCGCAAGGTGGGCCGTCCAGCGTATGTCCTGTCCGGGTCGCCGCTAGCGGGGCAGCGTCTTCGTCAGCTCGATGACCTGCTGGAACGTCGGGCGGTTCTGGAAGGGGAAGGGGGGCACGGAGACCCCGCTCGCGTTGACCCACCGGTTCATGTCGAAGCAGCTCGCCTGGGCATTTTCGGCGCAGTCGCCGTGGCCGTAGATCTGCTGTGGCGTGACCGACAGGGCTTCCAGGAGCGAGCCCTGCAGCGACTGGCGGCAGCTTGCCAGCGAGCCGGCGCCGCAGTAGACCCGGGAGTAGGGGCCTTTCGGCGTGCTCCCCAGGCCGTTGGCGGCCAGCAGGTCGCGGAGGTCCTTGCTGGCATAGCCGTACCAGCCGTCCGCGAAGTCCGGCGCGGACGGTTCGCCGCCCGGATACGGGCCGCCGAAGCCGAGCATGCCGTTGAGCGCGGCGAACGCCTCGTTGCCAAGACCCGGCCGGAACTCGGCTTCCAGCAGTTTCGGCCACCAGGCGTCCATGATCGTGACGGCGTCGTTGTGCTGGTACACGCCGGGGCTGGCGATGTCTTTGTTGCTCAGGTCGCGCCGGTGCCCGCCGTCCGCGTACCACGCTTCGAGCTTGGCGACCGCTTCCTGCAGCTGCGGGGTCGACGGGGTGCCGAGGGCCTGCTTGAGGACCGGCCAGAGCTGCACCATGCGGACGTCCTGAGTGGCCGCTTCGTCCATCGCGCTGGTGAGCTGTTCGACGCCCATCTTCTTGCCGCCGGCGATGTCCGCTTCGATGAAGTTGCGGATCAGCTGCATCCGGTAGATCGAGCCGTAGGCGTACATGTCGTCGGCGGCCGACCAGCCCGGCGCCTGCTTGTTGTTCCAGGAGACCAGGAACGGCGGGTCGATCGCGCGGGGGTGGGCTTCGAAGGGCAGCACGCTGAGGGTCCGCAGCTTCGGTTCGAAGCCCTGCCAGTCGTAGGCGCCGGTGCCGAGGACCGGGAAGTCGGGCGAGGTGCCCGTCGCCCGCTGCGGATACCAGCCGGACAGGTAGTAGGCGATGTGCTTGGCGTCCGCGTAGGCCCAGTTGAACGCGAAGTTGATGTTCGACACGGCCTGCTGGAACTTCTGGGGGCTCGTCACGAAGCCCGGTTCGTTGAGCTGCGCGAAGCCGATGGCGGAGTCGGCCTCGTGGAAGTAGGTGGTGCGCGCGCTGGCGAAGGCGACTTTCTGGCCTCCCACCGTCCCACGCGCGTAGACGATCCCGTGGACGGTGCGGTAGATCGTCAGCCGTTCTGAGCCCGGCGGCGTTTTGTCCGACGCGTTCGGCGTCCAGCTGTTGGTCCGTTCGAGCTTTTCCATCGCCAGGCACTGGCCGTTGTAGAGGTAGTGGAATTCGTCCTGGCAGAGGACCTCCGCGAAGGTGTCCACGTTGTCGGAGGTCGCCGTCGTCGCGCTCCACGCGTAGTCGCGGCCGTGTCCCAGCTCGACGTACAGGTTGACTCCGGGGAACGCGGCGCCGCGGGCGTCGATGCCCGGACCGTGGAGGTCCTCCTCCATGAGGATCTGCGGCGTGTAGTAGCCGACCTGCGGCCCCATCACGGCGATCGCGTGTCCGTTGGTGGAGTGCTTGGCGCTCACGAGCTCCCAGTTGGAGGCGTGGGGCGGTCCAACGAGCGCCTGATGCAGTAGACCGGCGCCGATCGAGCCGTCGTTCGGTATCGCGTGGGGCGCCGGCGTGTTGGTGACGCTCTGCCGCGCTGCGCCCGGCGCGGGTGCCGCCGCGGCGGCCGGGGTTTCGACGGGTTCGCCGTCTTTGACGAAGCTGACCGACCCCGCGTCCGGCATCGCCAGGCCGGTCGGCGAGAACGGGGAGCCGCCCTCATAGGGGAACGCTTTGCCGCTGACGGTCGTCGGAGCCTCAGGGTCGTTCTGGCTGCGGAAGTTTTTCCACGCCGCCCTGCCGGGCCCTTTGCCGAACTGCTTTTCGAAGGACTCCAGCGCGAGCGCCGAGCGAACCTCGGCACCGCCGCCCTTGCCGAAGATCCCGCCGATCAGCGACGCCTCGGCTATCACGTCGGTCGGCTTCCATTCCGTCGGGGCCTTGCTGAGCGCGGCGTACTCGGCCGGCATCAGGTTGGGGTTCAGCAGCGCCGCGTCGACGTAGGAGTTGATCCCCGCGACGAAGCTGTTGAGGTCCGAGATGAGCTGTTCGCCGGTCGCGCCGTACAGCTTCGAGGCGTTATCGATCTGCGACTGCAGGTCGGCTTCGGTGTACGGGGCGATCGTCCACTGCACCTGGTCCATCGCCCGGTTGCCTTCCGAGCCGCCGACGAACGAGGAGAGTTCCGCCCGCGCCGTGTGACGCAGGACGTCGATCAGGAACAGCCGGTCCGCGGCTGCGGCATAGCCGGCGCCGAACATCGTCCCCGACCTCGTGCTGCCATAGACGTGCGGGATGCCGTACGACCCGTCGCGCTGGATCGTCACGTCCGAGCGGGGGCTTTCGCTCTAGGCCAGGTCGCCCGTCTTGACACCGAAGGTGGCGTCCTTGAAGTAGCTGCCGATCTGTTCGTGCGTCAGCGTGGGGGAGGCGTAGGGCAGCCCGGCATATAGCGGGAGCTGGTCCTTGAAGTGCGGCGGGTAGGTGCCGTTGAGCTGGAATTCGGCGAGTTGCGCGGCGTTGTCGAGTCCGTTCTCCCCGGCGGGGAGAACGTTGCGAAATCCACCCGCATCGTTGGTCCCGTACGGCTGCACCGGCGCTTCGGCCGCGGCGGCGGCAGGACTCGCCGCACAGACGATCGCCGCGATCGCGACGAGCCCCCACCGGCGCATGCTGAGGCCAACTGCTCTGCTCATGTGTTTCCCCCGATTGAGTGTCCCCGACCCGCTGCCGCAGGCGGTATACCCGGAATGGCCAGGAATAAACGCGTCGCTGGACCGCGTGAGGCGTTTGGCGGAGGCCTGCGAGGTGGCCGAGGAAGCCCTCAGTTCCCCGGCAGCCGGTACTTGCGGCTTTGCGGACAGCGTTCAAGCAGGCCGAGCTCCACGAGCGTGACCGCGTAGCGGTGGGCCGTGCTCGGGCTCATCTCGAGCTCGCGCGCGAGCTCCACTATGCCGCGCGGTCCACCATCGGCGGCGAAGCAGCCGAGCAGCGAAAGGCCCCGCAGGAGCGATTGCGACAGGCGCCGATCGGAATCGTCGAGCGCCGCGGTGCCCGGCGGCTGCTGCTCCGATGCGCGCGTCACCGCCGCCACCTGGGCGGCGGTGAGGGTGATCGACACCGGCCGGCGACCGTCATCTGGCATCGGCCGTCATGCTCGCAGACGCAGACGATTGTCAGCAGTTGGCGTTTCTCAGTCCCGCGCCCGAATGCTTGCACGTGCAATCATTGCGGCATGGCAGCGATCTCCGTGACGCACTACACCGATCCAGGTTGCCCGTGGGCCTACTCGGCCAGCCCGTCGCTGGCGGTCCTGCGCTGGCGCTACGGCGCCCAGCTCGACTGGCGGCTCGTGACGATCGGTCTAGCCGAGGATGCGCGGCGCTACGTCGAGCACGGCTACACGCCGGCTCGCATGGCCGCAGGCAACCTGCGCTTCCGGCGCTACGGAATGCCGTTCGTCTCCGAGCCGCGCGCGCGGGTCGCCGCCACTGCACGCGCCTGTCGCGCGATCGTCGCGACGCGCCTGCTGGACCCTGCGCGGGAGCACGAGGTGCTGCGCGCCCTTCAGTTCGGCTGGTTCACGACGACGCTCGTGCTTGACGAGGACGCCGACATCGCCCGTGCCCTGGAGCGCGTCAGCGGCCTCGATGTCGCGAAGGTCCTCGCCGCGATCGACGACGAGCGCACCGTGGCCGCCTACGAGGCGGACCGGCGCGAGACGCGCACGGCCGAGGGAGGCCCCACGCACTTCCAGGGCAAGGCGCGCCAGACCGACGGGCCCGTTCGCTATTCCGCGCCGTCGCTCGTGTTCGAGGCGGACGGCCGGCGGCTGGAGGCGGGAGGCTTTCAGCCACTCGACGCCTACGACGTGCTCGTCGCGAACCTCGACAGCACGCTCACGCGCGAGGCGCCGGCCGAGAGCCCGCTCGACGCGTTGGAGCGGTTTCCCGGTGGCCTCGTGACGCAGGAGGTGGCCGCGATCATGGCGCACAACAACGAGATGCCCGACCGCGGAGCCGCCGAGGCGGCGCTCATCGCGCTCGTCGCCGACGGCACCGCGCGCCGCACCGCGCTGGGCGACGACGCCCTGTGGCAGACCGCCTGACGGCGCCCGGCGCACGGCGGGTAGCCTCCAGCGCTGCGATGGCGATCACGGTCACATTGCCCGACGGCAAGGAGCTCGAGCTGCCCGACGGCGCCACCGGAGCGGACGCGGCGTCGGCGATCGGGCCCGGGCTCGCCCGCGCCGCGCTTGCCGTCGAGGTGCCCGGCGCCGGCAACGGAGACGGTCCGGAGGTCCGCGACCTCGCACGCCCCCTGCCCGACGGGGCACGGCTGGCGATCCTCACCGACAGGAGCGGTCCGCAGGCGCTGCAGCTGATCAGGCACGACGCCGCGCACGTGCTGGCGGCCGCCGTCACCGACCTGTACCCGGGCGTGAAGATCTCGATCGGCCCGCCGATCGACGACGGCTTCTACTACGACTTCGAGTTCCCGGCCGGGACCACCGTGTCCGAGGCCGACTTCCCGCAGATCGAAGAGCGCATGCGCGCGCACGTCAAGGCCGCCGAGCCGTTCGAGCGACAGGACCTCGCGGTTGCGGTGGCACGCGAGCGCTTCGCGGCCGACGGTCAGGACTACAAGGTCGAGCTGATCGACGACCTCGTCAGCGCCGGCGGCCCGGACGAACCGCTGGAGACCGTCTCGCTGTACACGAACGGGCCGTTCACCGACCTGTGCCGCGGGCCGCACGGCCCGAGCACAAAGAGCATCGGCGCCTTCAGGCTCGGCTCGGTCGCCGGCGCGTACTGGCGGGGGGACTCGACGCGCACGATGCTCACGAGGATCTACGGCACGGCCTTCTTTTCCAAGGCCGAACTCGAGGAGCACCTCGAGCGGCTCGAGCAGGCGAAGGCGCGCGACCATCGCAAGCTCGGACGCGACCTCGGCCTGTTCACCTTCTCGGAGGTCTCGCCCGGCGCAGCGTTCTGGCTGCCGGCCGGCACGAGCGTTTACAACGCGCTCGTCGGCCTATCGCGCCAGATGGGCTCCGAACGCGGCTACAGCGAGGTCAAGACGCCGCAGATCTACGACTCCGAGCTGTGGAAGACCTCGGGGCACTGGGACAAGTACAAAGAGCACATGTTCCTCGTCGAGTCCGAGGGACGCGAGATGGGCGTCAAGCCGATGAACTGCCCCGGCCACGCGCACCTGTTCGGCGCGCGGCGCCACTCCTACCGCGACCTGCCCGTGCGCTTCTTCGAGCCCGGCCTGCTGCACCGCAACGAGCCGTCGGGCGTGCTCCACGGGCTGCTGCGGGTGCGGCACTTCGCACAGGACGACGCGCACATCTTCTGCACCGAGGAGCAGGTCGAAGAGGAGGTGAGGAGCTGCCTGGAGATGGCCTTCGAGACGTACGCCCTGTTCGACTTCGACGTGCGGCTCGAGCTCTCCACGCGCCCCGAGCAGAGGATCGGCAGCGACGAGATGTGGGATCGCGCCGAGGCGAAGCTCCTCAGCACGCTCCAGGAGCTCGGCCTGACGTACGAGCTGAACCCCGGCGACGGGGCGTTCTACGGGCCCAAGATCGACATCCACATGACCGACTCGCTCGGGCGCTCGTGGCAGCTCGGGACCGTCCAGCTCGACTACTCGATGCCCGAGCGCTTCGAGCTGAGCTACACGGGCGCCGACAACCAGGAGCACCGGCCGGTGATGATCCACCGGGCGCTGTTCGGCTCCTACGAGCGGTTCATCGGGATCATGCTCGAGCACTACGCCGGTGAGCTGCCGCTGTGGCTCGCTCCCGTGCAGGCGATCGTGCTGCCGGTCTCCGATCGTTTCAACGACTACGCCGCCGCCGTGAGGGACGGCGTGGCCGGCGAGGGCGCCCGTGTGGAGCTCGACTCCCGCAGCGAGTCGGTTGGGCGGAAGATCCGAGAGGCGGAGCTGCGGAAGATCCCCTACATGCTCGTCGTGGGCCAGCGCGAGCAGCAGGATGAGGCCGTTTCGGTGCGGGAGCACCGGGCCGGCGACCTCGGCAGCATGCCCCTGAAAGAGTTTCGCGACCGCCTCCGTGGAGAGCTATACTCGGCCGCGTTGAAGCCAAGCAAATCCTCAGAGCGGCGCGCGTAGCATTCGCTTGACGCGCGGTCACCACAGCTAGTGCCGGTTCCCAGAAGGTTCGACCGGCGCCCGCCCGAGCGGGACACGACGAGGATCAACGAGCGGATACGCGTGCCCGAGGTCCGGCTGATCGACGACGAGGGGACGCAGGTCGGAGTGCTGAAGACCGCCGACGCGCTCGCCTTCGCGCAGGAACGCGAACTCGACCTCGTCGAGGTGGCGCCCGAGGCGCGCCCGCCCGTATGCCGCGTGCTGGACTACTCCAAGTACAAGTACGAGCAGGCCCAGAAGCTCAAGCAGGCCCGCAAGCATCAGCAGCAGATCACGATCCGCGAGATCAAGTTCCGCCCGAAGATCGCCGAGCACGACTACGACACGAAGAAGCACCACGTCGAGCGCTTCCTTCGCCACAAGGACAAGGTGAAGGTCACGATCATGTTCCGCGGGCGCGAGGTCACCCACCCGGAGCGCGGCACAGCGATCCTCGACCGCCTCGCCGAGGAGCTCTCCGAGCTGGGCGTCGTCGAGCAGCGCCCGATGCAGGAAGGGCGCAACATGACGATGATGATGGCTCCGTCCAAGG
>JAOPZV010000231.1 GCA_025963935.1 Solirubrobacterales bacterium | reverse complement strand
GCCGCGGTCGAGCAGGAGAGCGGCCGGCGGGTGATGTTCGGCGCGCCCGGCGCGCCGGATGTGCCGGTGGCAGCGGCGGTTCAGGCCTCGTGCGCGATTCCGGGCGTGTTCGCGCCGCTGCGCGCCGGGGGGCGCACCTACGTCGACGGGGGCGTGTGGAGCCCGACCAACATGGACGCCGCCGTTGTCAAGCGCGGACAGCGGGTCCTGTGTCTGAACCCAACCGGGTCGATCCGGCCGGCCGCCGGAGCCCTCATCGGCGCGCTTGGGCCGGTGTCCCGCGGCGTGGCGGCCGCCGAGGCCCTTGCGCTCCGGCACCGCGGCGCGAGCGTCAGCACGATCAGCCCCGACGAGGCGAGCGCGGCTGCACTTGGGACCAACCTGATGGACCCCCGCAGACGCGGTGAGGCGATCGCGGCGGGACTGGCGCAGGGCCGGCGGCTCGCGCTCGCCGGCAGCGCCCAGGCGGCCTAGGCGGCCGCGGGAACCGGCTCGAGGTCGTCCGGGGCGATGGCAGGCTCGGAGAACTCCATCGCCCCGTCCTCGATCGAGCCGAAGCGCAGCGTGAGGATGTCCAGCGCGTAGTTCTGGTAGAGCCGCCACGGGGCCTTGGAGCCCTGCTTGGGGAACTGGTCGATTGACCGCTGCACGTAGCTGGAGGTGAAGTCGATGAACGGCTGCTCGCTGATCGAGGGGTCGCGGTTCTGCGGCGTGCACTGCCGGTAGCCGTGCTCGTCCATGTGGTTGAGCAGGCGACAGACGTAGCCGCAGGTGAGGTCGCACTTCAGCGTCCAAGACGCGTTCGTGTAGCCGAAGGCCATCGCCAGGTTCGGCACGCCGCTGAGCATCATGCCCTTGTAGCCCATGGTCTGCGAGACGTCCACGTCGCGGCCGTCCACCGCGATCTGCATCCCGCCGAGCGTCAGCAGGTTGAGCCCCGTCGCGGTCACGACCAGGTCGGCCTCGAGCTCGGCGCCCGAGGCGAGCCGCAGTCCATCCTCGGTGAAGGTGTCGATGTGATCGGTGACGATCGATGCGCGGCCGGCGCAGAGCGCCTCGAACAGGTCGCCGTCCGGCACGAGACACAGCCGCTGGTCCCACGGGCCGTAGGTCGGTTTGAAGTGCGTGTCGATGTCGAAGCCCTGCGGCAGGCGTTTCTCTATCCCCTTCCTGACCAGCGCCTTGACGAGGCCCGGACGGCGGCGGCTCAGCTGGAAGACGAGCATCGTGACCAGGACGTTCTTCCAGCGCACGATCGAATACGCGAGGCGCGCGGGGAGCACGCGGCGCAGCACGTTGGCGATCGGGTCTTCAGCCGGGAGCGAGACGATGTAGCTGGGGGAGCGCTGGAGCATCGTGACGTGCTCGGCGCTCTGCGCGATCGCCGGGATCAACGTGACGGCGGTGGCTCCGCTGCCGATCACGACGACGCGCTTGTTCTCGTAGTCGATGTCATCCGTCCACTTCTGCGGGTGCACGATCTGCCCGGCGAAGCGCTCCGTCCCCGCGAAGTCCGGCGTGTAGCCCTCGTCGTAGCGGTAGTAGCCACTACACATCAGCAGGAAGCCGCAGGTCATGTGGACCGTCTCCTGCGTGTCGCTGCGGAGCGCCTCGACCGTCCAGCGCGCATCCGCCGTCGACCACTCGGCGCGCACAACGCGATGGTGGAAGCGGACCTTCCGGTCGATCCCGTTCTCGCTTGCAGTCTCGCGGACATAGCTGAGGATCGACGGACCGTCGGCGATCGCCTTGGCCTCGCGCCATGGGCGGAACGAGTAGCCGAGGGTGTACATGTCGGAGTCCGAGCGGATGCCCGGATAGCGGAACAGGTCCCATGTCCCGCCGATGCAGTCGCGCGCCTCGAGGATCGCGTAGGTCTTTCCGGGGCAGTTCTCCTGCAGGTGGTAGCCGGCCCCCACACCGGACAGGCCGGCCCCGACGATCAATACGTCAACATGCTCCAGCGACATGTCAGCCAATTCCACCCATATCGGCGTTCCCTTGCTTTCGCGGTGAGCGCTGCGGAGCTTAGCCTACGGGGCTCGGCCGCCCGGGGCGGAGGGGGCCCGCTGCGGTGACCGCGGCAGAGGACACGGGGGACGCGTTCGGCTCGCGGGAGCCGTTCACGGTGGGCGTCGAGGAGGAGCTGTTCCTCGTCGACCCTGTCACGGGGCGTCAGGCGAACTCCGTCGAGGCGGTGCAGGAGCGGCTCGAGGCCGTGCAGGGCACGGTCGAACCCGAGCTGCACGCCTGTCAGGTGGAGCTCATCACCGAGGTCTGTCGCAGCGCCGGCGAGGCGGTCGACATGCTGCACGGGCTGCGCCGGGCGGTGCTCGCGACGGGAGCAGGGCTGCTCGGCTCCGGGACGCATCCGTCGGCCGGCGAGGGGGAGGCCGAGATCACCGACAAGGCCCGCTACGAGCGGATCCACGAACTGCTCGGCGACGCGGTCGCCACGCCCGTCGGAGGACTGCACATCCACATCGGGATGCCGGACCCCGACACGGCGATCCGTGCCTTCAACGGCCTGCGCCGCCACCTCCCGCTGCTCCAGGCGCTGGCGGCCAACTCGCCCTTCCGCCATGGGCGCAACACGGGCCTCGCCTCGGCGCGCGAGGTCACGGTCCGCGGGTGGCCACGCTCGGGCGTCCCGCGCGCGATGCGCGACTTCGCAGACTTCCGGGAGGCGACGCGGCTGCTCACGCGAGCGGCCGACGTGCCCGATTACACGTGGTTCTGGTGGAAGCTTCGCCCGCATCCGCGCCTCGGCACGGTCGAGGTGCGGGCGCTCGACGCCCAGGCCTCGCTCGAGGACGCCTCGGGCCTCGTCGCGCTCACCCACTGCCTCGCGCGCCATGCCGCCGAGGCCGAGCCGCAGCCGGACCCCCCGGCCGAAGTGCTTGAGGAGGGCATCTTTCGCGCGGCTCGCTTCGGGGTCGACGCGCGCCTGCCCGACGCGGAAGGGCGGCTGCGCCCCGTCGGCGAGCTGCTGGAGGAGGCGCTCGCCGTCGCGCGGGGACACGCCACAGAGCTCGACTGCGCCGATGAGCTCGATCGGCTCCCGGCGTTGCTCGCCGAGGGCGGCGGCGCCGGACGCCAGTGCTCGGCCTACGCGATTGCCGGGATGGACAACCTGCTGCGCTCTGTGACCCAGCTGACGGGCGCCGGCAGGGCGGCCGACGCAGCGACCTGACCCCGCCGGCGAGGTTCGCCGCCCTGATCAGGGCCGGGCGAGCACCACGGTGAATTCGGCTGGCAGCTGCGAGGTCACGTCGAACCACTCCTTCGGGGTCACCGCCTCGCGCAGCGTGGCAAGCACCGCGCGCGTGTGCTCGCGCGCTTCGTCCGGTGCGACACCCTCGCGTTCGGCGACGTGTCGCAGGAACCGCTCGAGCGTCATCTTGCGCGCCGCCGCGTTGCTGAGCGCATCCCCGCGCCTCAGCGGCTCGTGCAGCTGCGGCGGCAGTTGCGCCGCGAGGTCCTCCACCTCGCCGCCCGAGATCCGTTCGGCGAGGGTCTCGAGCACGGCGTTCGTCGCGCGCAGCGCGGCGTCCGGGCCGAGGCCCGCGCGCTCCGCGACACGTTCGATGAACATGTCCGCGGGCATCACCTCGATGCGTTCTCCCCGTGGCAAGAGCGGCGCGAAGCTCTTCGGCAGCTCCGCCGCCATGTCTTCGATCTCCTCGGCGCTGACCGTCCGCCCGAGCGCGAGGAACACCGCGCGGGCGTGGCGCTCCGCCGCCTTCAGATCGACCTGCTCGCCCTCGGCTATCCGCCGCAGGAACTCGTCCAGGTCGAACGGTTCCGCCGGCCTGTCGGTGCGGAGCCATGCGGACAGGTCGGGCGGCAGCTGTTCGGCGATGTCGCGCGCCTCCCCGCCCGACAGCCGTTCCGCGAGGGTCTGCAGCACGAGCTGTGCCGCGCGCTCCGCCGGCTCGCGATCGAGGTCGGCGGCCTCCTGCACCACCCGTATGAAGTTCTCGTATGCGGCTTCCTCCGCGCTCTGCGCGGGATGGCTCGTGTGCAGCTCTGCCATGGCTAGCTCCCCTGGTCGATCATGCCGTGCAGGTGCGCGGCCGCCAGCTCGATGTCCTTGTGGCCGTACTGGCCGGCGCGTGACTCGGCGGACAGCAAAGCGCAGCGGTGAACGTCGCGGAAGTCGCCGTAGGGGAACTCGTAGCGCCCCTTCGTCGACTCGTCTTTCTCGTCGTCGATGCCGAGGTGCCAGCGCGCGTACTCGGCGATCCCGTGCTCCTCGATGAATTTGTTCTCCTCGTCGGCCGACGGCTGGTGCTCGCTCCAGTCGTCGCGCTCGTCACGCACGCTGTGCCCCGCTTTGATCAGGTTCTGCGCGTACTCGTATGAGGTCCGGCTCAGCTTGACCGCCACCGCTCTCATGCCCCTTTCGGGTCCTTTCGCCCATGTCACTAGGACAGACCCTGCTGCGGCCAACCCGCACTCTTGAACCAGGCGCAACGCGGCTTATCCACACACGCGAACCTCGACCAAAGCCGAGAATGAAACGGAGGCGGCGATGATCCGTAGCGTCGATGCTGTCGAGCGAAGCGTCCACAAGACAAACGAATGGCTCTCTGATCTCGCGGTCGAGCTCGGCACCGAAGATCGCGAGCAGGCGTGGCGCGTGTTACGCGTCTACCTCCAGCTGCTGCGCGACGAGCTCACGATCGACGAGGCCGCGCAGCTCGCCGCCCAGCTGACGATCGTGCTGCGGGGCGTCTTTTACGAAGCCTTCGATCCCGGCGACCAGGAGAAGCTGCGCGACCGAGACGCGTTTCTCGCGCGATTCGCCGAGCGAGCGATGCTCGGCGACGACGCCGCGCACGCCCCCGAGGCAGCGACGACCGTGCTGCGCCGCCACGTCACCGCGGGCGAGATCGACGACGTCATGTCGCAGCTTCCGAGCGAGGTCCGCGAGGTCCTACTGCAGGGCTGAGCCTGGACCCGCACGCGCGTTGACGGGGGGCACCCCCGTCGCATAGTGTGGCCGTGTGTACACGGTCGTGTGCATCTCCAGCGAGGACGGGACGGGCGCTCATGGAGCCGCCCAGACGGTAGCCGGCCGACTTGGCTTTCGCCTGATCGACGAGGACATCGTCACACGGGCAGCAGTCGAGGCCGGCGTGGACGAGGAGGTCGTCGCCGACGTCGAGCGACGCAAGTCACTGCTCGTCAGGCTCGTCGAAGGGCTGGGCACCGGGTCTCTCGGCGCGGGCCTCGGTGCCGGCTATGCCGTGCCCGCCGCGGTGGTCGCGGGAGCCGAGCAGCCGGCGAGCGACGAGCTGCGAGGAATGATCCAGTCGGTCATCGAGGAGACCGCGGTGCGCGGTGGCGCCGTCATCGTGGCCCACGCCGCGTCACTGGCGCTGGGCGAACGCGAGGAGGTCCTGCGGGTTCACGTGACGGCCTCACCGGAGACGCGCGAGCGGCGGCTCGCGAGCGCGCTCGGGGTAGGAGAGAAGGAGGCTGCCGCCACGATCAGGCGCTCAGATGCAGGCCGGGCCGACTACATCAAGCGCTTCTACGGCATCGGCACCGAGCTCCCGACGCACTACGACCTCGTGATCAACACAGACAAGCTCGCGCCCGACGATGCGGCAGAGCTGATCGTCCAGGCCGCCGGCACAGGGAGCGGTTCCCCCGCGTCGGCCGCCCAGCCCGCCGCCTAGCCAGGGGCCTTGGCCAGGTAGCTGTGCCCCGCCTTGACGGTGACGTGCCGGTGGTTGACCAGGTTGCTCACCGTCACACGATCCGTGCTGACGCGGATCAGGGTGCCCCCGCACTGGTCGACCGTCAGCCAGCGGGTGCCGAGCACGGCACCCGCCGCGTAGTTGCCCTTCGTCGAGTAGGTGCCATGGCCTTCGGCCCACAGTTTGCGCACGGTGTGCTTACGCGAGGCGCGGCTGGTACGCGCCCGCGTGATGTGAGCGCGCTCCTTGGCGGTTGGGCAGACGGAGAAGTTCCCGCCGGCCAGCGCCGCGAGCACCTGCCCGTTGTTGCGGGCCTGAGTCAGCTTGAACATCCCTTCGTAGAAGGTCATCGTCTGCAGGCGGCCGAAGCGGTCGACGGTCGTGACGGACACCTTCCCGTGGCGCGCGTCGATGATCGTCCCGAACGGGACCTGGCGCACGCTCGTGAGGGGAACCCATTTGTTCGAGCCGGGTAGTTTCACGAGGACGACCCCGCCGAGCGGTGTGAGGTTGCCTGTCACGCCAAGCTGTGGAGGCGCAACCGCGACCGCGATGTTGGAGAGGACGCCCGAGGTGCCCACGATCTGGGCGGGCGCTTCGTCGGTGGGGACCTCTGTTGTGGAAGCCGTGGGGGCCAGATAGGTGTAGGAGGGGCCGCCGGTCGATGTGCCGCGTTCGTCCTTGACGATCACTTCATCGACCCCCGGCGGCGCGGCGGCGGTCCTGGCGGTGATCTGCGTCTCGGAGACGACCACGACGGAGGTAGCGGCGCTGCCGATCGTGACCGACGCGCCCGGCAGGAACCCGGTGCCGGTGATCGTCACGGGTGTTCCCCCCGCGGCCGGCCCCGAGGTCGGAGTGATGGACGCGACGGTGGGTGGGAGCACCGCTTCGCGGACGTACGGCCATGCGGCGCCGACCCTGGCGCTGTCGTGTGGGGCGCCGATCAGCGCCTCGACCCCTGTTGAGCTGAGCGCGACGCTCTCGCCGAACCAGCTCTTGCCGTTTTCTTCTGCGCCGATCAGCTTTTCGGGCCGGCGGCTCCAGGCGGCGCCCGAGCGGGAGAATTCCCATGCCGCGCCGGCCCAGCTGTTGTCATGGAGCGCGCCGACCAGCGCGAGGTTGCCGTCGCCCGACAGCGCGACGCTGTAGCCGAATTCGGCTTCCGCAGTTCCTTCGCTTCCAGCCGTCAGCTTCGCTCCCTGCTGCGTCCACTTGAAGCCGGCGAGCGTGAAGGCCCAAGCCGCGCCCGCGCGGCTTGCGTCGGTTCGCCCGCCGACCAGCGCCGTCGTGCCGTGGGCGGACAGCGCCACGCTGAAGCCGAAGTGGCCTTCGCCTTCCTCTTCGGTCGCGGTGAGCTTCGTGCCCTGCTGTTCCCAGCTCGAGCCCGAGCGCTTGAAGCCCCACGCCGCACCGGTGTAGACATTGTCGCCCGGCCCTCCCAGCAGTGCGGTGTCGCCGTCTTCAGAGAGCGCCACGCTCCCGCCGACGTGCGCGGGGCCCGCCTGTTCACCGCCTCCCGTGAGCTTTGGCCCCTGCTGCAGCCAGGTCGAGCTGGAGCGGGTGAACACCCACGCCGCTCCACGCCCATCCCCGTCCGATGAGGCGCCTATCAGCGCGGTGTTGCCGTCGCCGGAGAGCGCCACGCTGTGGCCGAAGCGCCCTTCGACGGTCTCTTCGGCGCCTCCCGTCAGTTTCGCCTGAAGGGCCCATGTCGAACCTGAGCGCGCGAACACCCATGCGGCGCCCTGGTGCTTGCACGGTTCGGGTCGGGGGCACAGGCCGGTTTCGCGCGGGCTGCCGACGATGGCGGTGTTGCCGTCACCTGAGAGCGCCACGCTCCTGCCGAAGCCGCACACTTCGGTTTCTTCGCTGCACGATTCGGTGGCTTTCCCGCCCGGTTCGCCGCCGGTCAGCTTCGGCCCCTGTTGCGACCATACGGCTCCCGAGCGGGTGAACACCCACACCGCGCCGGTGAGGTGGTTGTCGCCCGGACCGCCGACGAGCGCTGTGCTGCCATCCGAGGACAGAGCGACGCTGAAGCCGACCAGCCCGACTCCGGACTGTTCGCCACCGGTCAGCTTGCCCGCCTGCTGCACCAGTGGGTCGATCCGCACGGGGAAGCGCGCGCCGCGTGTGTCGACGCGCAAGAGGACGTGCCCGCTGGAGATCGCGAGCCAGCTCGGCAGGGCGCGAGCGCGCGCGTCGGTGGCCACGAGCGAGCCGTAGCGAAGCGTGGGTGCTCCAGGGCGGCTCAGCAGAACACTGCTCCCCCGCGGGGCGAGTGCGGCGTGCACGTCACCGGAGAGGGACAGCGACAGAGTCAGCGGTCCGGTGGCCGGCCCGGCCGGGGCGTGGGGAACCGTGAAACCCTGCTCCAGTCCGAGGGGCCCATTCGCGTACCACTCGCTGAGCTGGGAGTGCGTGTAGACGACGCGGTTGCCTGCGATCGCGGGCGCGACCGCGTCTACCTGCGAGAGCGCGCTGCCGAAACCGACGGCGCCGAGGGCCAGCCGGAATCGCGAGCTGTCGGAGCGGATCTGCACGCCGGCCGGTGTGAAGCGGGCGCTGAGAGCCTGCCGCGCGTTGGCCGCCTCCGCCGCGCGACCACGCAACGCGTGCACCCGGTAGCTCGCCGCGTCTGAGCCGAGCACGGATGACACCGGACCCTGCGCCGCCAGCGGCAGGCTCGAGGAACGCTCGCGCGCGATCGCGCCGGCGCCCGGTCCAACCGCTGCACGCTCGGCAGCCAACGACGAGAGCAGGGCAGCGGCCAGCACCACCGCCAGCACAGCGCCCGCGATCAGCAGGCGCACGGGAGCCGACGCTGCAACTGGTCGCAAGATCAGCTGAGCCGTTGAACGACTCGACACTGTCAGCAGGGCCCCTCCAGGCCGCCGCATACCATCCCCCATCTTCGCAAGCTCGTTTCCCACCGGCCGGAGTCGCAGATCGCGTCCGCAGTGCGACACACGCCGACCCTGGGTCTCTTGGACCGTGCACGGTATGCCCGAGCAGGCCTAAAGTCAACCGCCCGCCCGTGCGCCCGCGCGCGCTGTGGCCGGCAATCGCCGATTGCCATAAACTCAGGCGGTCTCGGGCAGACATCGAAAGGGGGGAGCATCGATGGATCGACGCGCGAGGGGTGAAGCGCCGCCGTGACCTGGCCGGCGCTCTTCGGGGTCTTCCTGCTGTCTCACCTGGCCGGCGACTTCCTGCTGCAGACGGACTGGCAGGCCAACTACAAGGGGCATGGCTCCACCAGCCAGCGAGTGCCACACCGTGCGCTCGGGGTGCATGGCATCACCTACA
>JAOPZV010000227.1 GCA_025963935.1 Solirubrobacterales bacterium | reverse complement strand
CGGCTCGCCCGCTAGCCGCGCCTCCTCGCACTTGCGGATCAGCGCGGGAATCACGTGGCTGGACTGCGGATCGAAGTTGTCGCGCGGTCCGTAGAGGTTCGTGGGCATCAGGAAGATGCCCGGGAACCCGTACTGCTCACGGTAGGAGGCGAGCATCACGAGAAGTGCCTTCTTGGCAATCCCGTATGGAGCGTTTGTCTCCTCTGGATAGCCCTCCCATAGGCTCCCCTCGGAGAACGGCACAGGTGTGAACTTCGGGTAGGAGCAAACGGTCCCAACCTGGACGAACTTCTCTACACCCATGCCGCGTGCGGCCTCGACGACGTGCAGGCCCATCGCCATGTTCGCGTAGAAGAACCGGCCGGGGTTATCACGGTTGGCTCCGATGCCTCCGACCTCGGCCGCCAGGTGGAGCACGACGTCGGGGCGAGCCTGCTCGAACAGGCGCCGCACGGCACCCGCGTCGGTGAGGTCGTAGTCGGCGCGCCGCGGGACGATAACCTCGGCTGCCCCTCGGTCCTTCAGCCGCGTGCAGACGGGGAGGCCGAGAAAGCCGGCGCCACCGGTTACGAGCACTCGCTTGCCGGCGATGATCGATTCCGGGGACGGCGATCCCGGGTTCTCGCGCGTGGCCGGCATCTCGGCGATGATACCCCATCCCGGTTGGGTCGAATCGACGCCGGCGGCGGGCGAAAACGAGCATGCACGCGCCGCCAGAGCAACTACAGTATGGGCGGTGAACAGCCACCAGCAGCGCTACATCGCCGAAGAGCTGGGTGCGTATCGCGAGCGGCTCGAGGCGGCACGCAACGACCTCGATCCAAGCCTCGACGAGGAGGGCCAGCCGGCGCATCCGATCGGCCGTCGCATGGTCGAGGTCGAGGGGCGCATGCTCGAGATCGAGCACTACCTGGTGGACGACCTCAAGGCGGTCAAACGGCGCGAGCGCCTTCACCCCATTCGCCGTATAAAAGAGCTGACGCGGCCGCGTCTGGGCATCCTGCGCCATCATCCGCCCGTTCCGCTGCTCGTGCCGACGCGCTACGTCACCACCGAAGCTCCCAGTCCCGCGCCCACCATCTCGATCGTCACGCCGTCGTTCGAGCAGGGGCACTATCTGGAACGCACGCTGTACAGCGTTGTCAACCAGAACTATCCCGCGCTGGAGTACGTCGTCCAGGATGGGGAATCCACTGATGACACGATCGACGTACTGCGAAGGTATGAGAGCTCCCTTAGCCACTGGGCGTCGGAAAGCGACGAGGGCCAAGGCGATGCGATCAACCGGGGCTTCGCTCACACCTCCGGGGAGATAATGGCCTACCTCAACTCCGACGACCTGCTGTTGCCGGGCTCGCTTGCCTATGTCGCCCGCTACTTCGCCTCGCACCCTGATGTCGACGTGATCTACGGCAATCGCATGATGATCGACGAGAACGACGGGCACATCGGCAGCCAGGTGCTTCCGCGCCACGACGACCACGAGTTGACGCTGCTCGACTTCGTGCCGCAGGAGACGCTCTTCTGGCGTCGCAGCGCATGGGATGCGGCGGGCGGCAAGATCGACGCCGGCCTTCGGTTCGCGATCGACTGGGACCTGCTGCTGCGCCTGCGCGAGAGCGGCGCCAAGATGGTCCGCGTGCCTCGCTTCCTCGGCGCCTTCCGGGTCCACGACGAACAGAAGACCGCCACTTGGTGGGACCACTGCCTGGTCGAGTGTGATCAGCTTCGCCGGCGTGTGCACGGTCGCGCGATCTCACACGACGAGGCGGTTGCACGTGCCATGCCCTACATGCGGCGCCAAGTTCCGCATCACCTGTGGTATCGGCTGAAGATGCGCCTGCCGCTGCCGCGCCAGCCCGTTCGCACGCTGCCGCTGGAGCCGTGGTTCCGCGCTTCGCCCGACGGTGAGCGCCGAGTCACCGCTGGCCAGGCCTCGACCGGTAGCTGACGGCGCCCTACTCCTTTGCCGAGTCCTGGGAGCCCGGGTCGGAGGACTCGCGACGGCCGAGCAGGCCGAACGCGCTCAGAATCGCCACCCCCAGACCTCTGCGTGCGGCGACCCGCATCAGCCCGCGCTGCTGTGCGGGTGTCAGCAGGCCATCCTGATCAATCAGGGGAAGCCCGGTGGAAACGCGGCTCTCGAGCCTGTGGTAGGCGTCCTGGTACTCCTGTGCGACGCCGCGCAGATGATCCACCTCCCTCTCGAGCGCACCGACGTACCCCTCGCGCTTTAGCTCTTGCCAGTTCCGTGGAGCAGCCTCCGACGGAGGGGCGGTCACGGCCTCTTCATATACCGACGCGAGACGTTCCGCCACGTCCCGCCAGGGCGGTCCCGACAGCGCGCGCAGCTGCGCCAGGTGACTGGAGCGGGCGGTCCCCTCGCTAAGCAGCGGCAGGACCGCCGCGGCGCTCGCCGCGGCGTCCCACGGAACCAAGGTTGCAGCGCCGCCGGCCAGCTCTGCGAGTGACGCCTGAGCGGCGAACAGGCAGGGCACGCCGACGCGAGCGGCCTCGAGCGGCAGCAGCCCGAGGCCCTCGTAGATCGTCGGATAGACGAGCGCGCTGGCATGCTCGAACAGCCACCGCTTGAGCCCCTCGTCCACCGGACCGAGATCGACAACCACCTCACCTAGGGCCGGGTCCGCGGAGAGCATCTCGAGCTCGCGCTCGCGGGAGGACCCGAACGGCACGTGCGGACCGGCGAGCACCAGTCGCCCATCCCAGCCGAGCTGACGCAGGCCGGCAACGAGCTCGATTGCGAACGGTCGATTCTTGTGCCGGTAGTCGGCTCCGAGGCACAACAGGAACGGCTCGTCGGCAAACAGACCGTCGGGCCGGTCGGCCTGTCCACCGTTCGGCTCCAGAGCCTCGGCGCCGACCCCCACGACGTGCGTCCGGGCCGCGGGCAGGAGATCCTCGGCAAGTGCGTCGCGACGGGCGTGCTCGGAGAAGAAGATCACCTGGTCGGCGGCGCCAAGCGCGAGGCGCGTCGTTCTCCTATATGTTCGCCACGTCTCGAGGTCTCGATGGTAGGAGTAGTTGTGGTAGGAGATGAGGTCCTGCTGGCCGATGACGAGCCGCTCGCCGACCAGCCGCAAGAGGGCCAGATCGTCGGCCGTGAACACCGGCTGGGGCCGGTGCACGACGTCGGTCATGACCGGATTGGCGACGGCCTCCTCGTAGCTGAGGAGCTCGATGCTGGAGTGCTCGCGCAAGGCGGTGGCCGCCCGCTCCGAGAGGTCCGGGGGCACGAGCACTCGGACGGCGAGGCGTGGCTCGCGCGCCAGGGCGAGGACGAGATCGAGGATGTAGGTCTGCGTCCCGCCGACGGCCGGAACGAGTGCCCGTCCATCGATCGTCACTGACAGCTGCCGCAGCGCGATCCGTCCAACCGCGACGGCGCGGTGCAGCCGCCCACGCTCGTCCTGGACGATCGTCTCCTCGACGCCGCTCGCATCCGACGCCGTCGATTGCTCGCCCCGCTCGGCTGCCCAGCCGGTCGAGCCGGCCACGAGTACGTCATCGGCGGCCACGTGGATCATGCCCGCGGCGAGCGCCCGCAACGCGAAGTCCTCGAGCGCCGGCACGAGGGCGAGCGCCTGACCGAGAGGCCCCACGAGCTCGAGAGCGGAACGGCGCAAGTACGCACATTCCCGGCCGACGGTGGCAATGCGAGGCCGCAGCTGCAGGCCGCGCTGGGAGAGCCGTCGTCCGAGGTCGTCGACTCCGCCGGTGAGCTGCCCGGAGGCGTCCCGGTCGAATAGCCCGAGAGCGCCGTCGGTGAGAGAAAGAGGCGTTGCTGTCGCGATCG
>JAOPZV010000193.1 GCA_025963935.1 Solirubrobacterales bacterium | reverse complement strand
CAGCCGCCGCCGAAGGCCGCCGACCGGCCGCGCAGGCGCTCGAGCAGGTCGTCGATCGCGGCCGCCTTCAGCTTGTGTGCGACGGGATTGGCGATGAGTCGTGCCGTGCACACGACGATCTCCTCGCGGACCACGAGGTTGTTCTCGCTGAGCGTCGTGCCCGTGGCGGTCAGGTCGACGATCGCCTCGACCACGCCCGTCAGCGGCGCGAGCTCAACCGAGCCCTTCACCTCCACGATCTCCGCCTGCCGGCCCGTCTCCTCCAGGTACCGGGCGGCGATGCGGGGGTACTTCGTCGCGACGCGCATCACGCCGAGCCGCCGCAGCGCCTCCACGGCCGGGTCGGGGCCGGCCTTGCTCGCCAGCACCATCGTGCAGCGCCCGTATCCGAGGTCGAGCAGCTCATAGACCTCTCGGCCGCCCTCCCCCGGCCGCTGCGCGGCCTGCTCGAGCAGGACGTCCTTGCCGGTCACGCCGAGATCCGCCGCGCCGGCCTCGACGTAGGTGGGGACGTCGGAGGGCCGCATGGTTATCACCCCGATGTCCTCGAACAGCAGCTTGCGGTCGTTGGAGGCCAGCTCGTCCGTTTCGAGGCCCAGGGCACCCAGCAGCTCGACGGTCCCCTCGAACAGCGCTCCGCGGGGGACCGCGATGGTCAGGCCGTTGAGCGGGCTCACTGCGGTGTCTCGTCCGATGTGGCCGCCGCGAGGAGCGCACCCGTCCCGCGCTCCTCTCCAGCGAGCGCGATGTGCAGGCGGTCGACGCCGAGCGCGAAGCCGACCGCCGGCAGGCTGCGGCCGAAGCGTCCCAGCAGCTCGTCGTAGCGTCCGCCGCCGCCGATCGGGGCGCCGAGCGCCGGGTCGTACACGTCGAACACCGCGCCGGTGTAGTAGCCGATGTTGCGCACCAGGCCCAGGTCGAAGATCACGCGCTCAGCGACGGCCGGATCGAGCAGCTCGTGCACCTGGCGCAGACCGGTCACCGCATCGGCTGCCGCGGGCGGCACGTCGGTGAGGATGTCCTGGCCGCCACGTCGCTGCGGCAGCTCCAGCAGCAGCTCTGCAGCCTCGCCGGTGACCCCCGCCTCGGAGAGCATCCGCTCGAGCCCCACGAAGTCGCGCAGCACGAGCGCCTCGAGCAGGCCGGCGCGCGTCGCCTCCGGCACGCTCAGGCTCGCCATCAGAGAGGGGAACACGGAGGCGTCGCCCAGGCCGATTCGGTAGTCCTTCAGCCCCGTCGTGTCGAGCGCGCGGCAGAGCACCTTGAGCGCCTCCACGGTGCCCATCGGCGCGGGCGCGCCGATCAGCTCTATCCCCGCCTGCAGCAGCTCGCGGGGCTGGCCACGCTGCGGTCGCACCCCGCGATAGCAGTGGGCGAAATAGCAGAAGCGCAGCGGCGGCTCGCTGGAGGCATAGCGCGTCGCCACCACGCGGGCGATCGGCACGGTCATGTCCGAGCGCAGCACCAGCACCGCGCCCGACTCGTCGAACACGCGATATGCCGGCCGCGCTTCGGCCATGTCGGCGCGTGCCAGCACGGACTCGTACTCGAGGGCCGGGGTGTAGAGCTCGCCGTAGCCCTGGCGCTCGAACACGCCGCGCAGCGCATCGGTTATCGCGCGCACCTCGCGCGTCTCGTCGGGTAGCACGTCGCGCGTGCCGCTGGGAATCGGGTGGATCATCGCGACCCGAGGTTACGCGTGTACTGGCTCCGTGGCTACGCGCTCGATGCGTGCGCCCAGGTCGCGCAGGCGCTCGTCGATCCGCTCATAGCCACGGTCGATCTGGCGGATGTTGCCGATCTCGCTGCGTCCATCGGCGCACAGCGCCGCGAGCAGCATCGCCATGCCCGCGCGGATGTCGGGCGACTCCACTCGCTCGCCGCGCAGGCGGCGGGGGCCCGTGATGATCGCGCGGTGCGGGTCGCACATCACGATGTCCGCCCCCATCAGGATCAGCTTGTCGGTGAAGATCAGTCGGTTCTCGAACATCCACTCGTGGACCAGGATCGAGCCCTCGGCCTGGGTCGCCAGCGCGACGACTATCGACGTCAAATCGGCCGGGAACGCGGGCCACGGGCCATCCTGGATCTTGCTCTTGTATTCGCCCACATCCGCCTGCGCGACGAGCTTCTGCCCGCCTGGCACCAGCAGGTCGTTGCCGTCGAGCTCCGAGCGCAGCCCGACGCGTTCGAACACGAGGCGGATCATCCGCAGGTCCCCGGGGACCGTGTCCTTGATGCGCAGTTCGCCTCCGGTCACGCCGGCGAGCGCCATGAAGCTGCCGATCTCGATGTGATCGGGAGCGATGTCGTGCTCGCAGCCGTGAAGGCGCTCGGCGCCATTGACCGTGACCAGGTTGGAGCCGATGCCCTGGATGTCCGCGCCCATCTTCACGAGCATGCGCGCGAGGTCCTGTACGTGGGGCTCGCACGCGGCGTTCCCGATCACCGTCGTTCCGGGCGTCAGCGCGGCTGCCATCAGGGCGTTCTCGGTTGCCATCACGGACGGCTCGTCCATGAAGACGTCGGTCGGACACAGCCCGTGCGGGGCGTTGAGCACGATCTCGCCGTCGCACTCCGCCGTCGCACCCATCGCGCGGAAGGCGTCGAGGTGCGGGTCCAGCCGGCGACGGCCGATCACGTCGCCGCCCGGAGGCGGCATCACCGCCCGGTGAAAGCGGGCGAGCAGCGGGCCGGCAAGCAGAAAGGAGGCTCGGATGAGCTCGGCGAGCTCGCGCTCGACCTCGACCTGATGCACGCCGGCAGCGCACAGGGCGACCTCGTTCGGGCCGCGCCAGCTGACATCCACGCCGATCGCTCGCAGGATGTCAAGCATGGCCTCCACGTCGCGGATCCGTGGCACGTTGCGCACGATCACCTCGTCCGCGGTGAGGACGGTGGAGGCGAGGATCGGCAGGGCCCCGTTCTTGTTGCCGGCCGGAACCATCGTGCCGGACAGCGGGACGCCGCCTTCAATGACGAACTTCTCCATTAGCTGTGGGCGTCGCCGTCGTCCCCACCGGGGCACGCTGGCCTGACGCCTGGCAAGCGTAACAGCCATCTCACGACCGGAGTTCGAGCCTGCGCGCCCCGCCCCTGCTTCTGGCCGCCGTGCGTGTGCGCCGGCCGTCGCCGCGAGGCGATATGCAATCGGCGTTGCAGCCGCCTGGCGGACGATTTGGCTCTACGACGCCATTTCCGGGTTGCTCTTCGCTTACGTACACACGTTCGCCTCCGGTCCGTCCGCAGCCGGTCGTAGCTTGCGAACAGATGTTCCCCCCACGACCCACCTCAACGCTTGCGCAGCGCGCCCTCGGTGCGCTGCGCCTAACCCGCTCGTTCCTGCTGCTCGAGGACGACCGCGAAGTCGACTGGGAGGTCGACCAGGACGAGCGAGCTCTGGCCATACATCCGCACCGGGTGGCGCTGCGCGGGCGCTTGAGCGGTCGTAGGGCCGGCCAGCCAATCGGCCGGCCGCAGGTCTGCATCTGCCCAATTCGCGATCACCCGGCGTCGTATCGCCACGGGGGGCGGGAGCATGCCGGGCGCGCCCCGAGCTCACGGCGTTCGAGTGACGTCGGCGGCTGGCGCGGGCGCGTCGGCTAGCGGCCGTTGTAGCCTGCGAGACGGACCCGTGTCCAGTATCAGCCGACTGGAGGCCCTACATGGAGCAGCGGATCACCGCGATAACGCTCGGGGTTGACGATCTCGGACGGGCAAAGGCGTTCTACGAAGCGCTCGGGTGGAGAAGCAACACGCCGCCGGAGATGGAAGTCGTCTTCTTCCAGGCGGGCGGCATGGTGCTCGCCCTGTGGGACCGTGAAAAGATCGCTGAGGACAGCGGCATCCAGCTCGGGACCGGTTACGGCGGCGTGACGCTTGCGTACAACGGCCGTTCCCCGGCCGAGGTCGACGCGGTGATCGCCGAGGCGCGCGCCGCCGGCGCGAGGATCAGTCGAGAGCCCGGTGAGACGTTCTGGGGTGGCTACGCGGGCGTGTTCGTCGATCTCGACGGCCACCCCTGGGAGGTGGCATACAACGAGGGCTGGGTGCTCGGCGAGGATGGGAGCGTCACGCTCCCCCACTAGCGCCGTCCTGCATGCGAACGATGGCGTCCGTGCCGCAACCCAGGGCTCAGTTTCGCCACGATGCCCGCTGGAAGCCGGCCACGTTAACGCACACGACGACGACGGGCCGCCCCAAGGCGGCCCGCGTAACGCGTAAGGAAAAACGGGCGGCGTCCTACTCTCCCAGGCCCTTGCGAGCCAAGTACCATCGGCGCTGAGGGGCTTAACTTCTCTGTTCGGAATGGGAAGAGGTGTTTCCCCCTCGCTAAAGCCACCGGAAAAGGATGAGAGACCACGCCTCCC
>JAOPZV010000102.1 GCA_025963935.1 Solirubrobacterales bacterium | reverse complement strand
GCCTGCGGGCACAGCGGACGGCGCTGGCGCAGGCGCGGCGGCTCCCTGCGCTGCGGCTGCGGCTGCGGCTCGCGCTGGTGTTGGGATGGGGCGGGCCACCGGTCGCGCCGGCTGCACGCCGGGCGCCTGCTGCTGCACGCGGGCGGCCGCGGCGGAGCTGACGCGCTGCTCGTGGTCGGCGGCGCGCTCAGGCGCTCGTCCCGCCCACTCCCGGAGCCGCTTGAGCTCGCGGGCCTGGGAGAAGACGAGCAGCGACAGGATCGCCACTCCGACGATGGCGGCGAAGCCTGCGATCGCTCCTATCTGCGTGAACGAGTTGGTGAGCGACAGCGCGAGCGGCAATGACGTCATGAATGGGGTGAGTGTACGAGGGAGGCAGGCGCATCGGTGCGGGCGACCTGCGGGCCGCCGACGTTGGGCCGACCGTCGCCGTCCTGGGCGCTCTGCTGTCCGCCGGCCTGCGCGTCGGGCGTGGCGTCGGGCGAATCGCGGCGCGCGGCCGAAAGCTCGGAGACCTTCGCGGCCAGCCCCGCCGCATCGCCTTCGAGCACCAGCAGTCCGATCTCCGCGAACATCGACTCGACCGCCTCCACCGGCATCGCCTCGCGCTCGGCGAGCATGATCTTCTCCGCGCTCGTCGGGCGCGGGCTCTCATAGCTGTTGAAGAGCTCCTCGTGCAGCTTCTCACCGGGACGGCGGCCGACGATCTCGACGGCCACGTCGCGCTCCGGGTCCAGGCCCGAGAGCTCGATCATCGCTCGGGCAAGATCCACGATGCGCACCGGCTCTCCCATGTCCAGCACGAACACGTCGGCGCCGTGCCCCCGCTCGGGGCTCGGGTCCGAGACGAGCGAGCCCGAGCGGATGATCAGCTGGACCGCCTCGGGGATGGTCATGAAGTAGCGGGTCATCCGCTCGTCGGTAACGGTCACGGGACCGCCCCGCTCTATCTGGCGGCGGAAGATCGGCACGACGCTCCCGGAGGAGCCGAGCACGTTGCCGAACCTCACGGCCGCGTAGCGGGTCTGCGGGAAGCGGGCGGTGGCGGCCTCCAGGGCGAACTCGGCGAGCGCCTTCGACGCGCCCATCACTGTCGCGGGCGCCACCGCCTTGTCGGTCGAGACGAGCACGAAGCGCCGCACGCCCGCCTGGCCGGCGACATGCGCCACCACGCGCGTGGCGATCGCGTTGTTGCGCACCGCCTCGACGGGGTTGGCCTCCATCAGCCCCACGTGCTTGTAGGCGGCGGCGTGGAAGACGACGGTCGGGCGGTGCTCGGCGATGACCTCGCGCATCCGCTCCTCCTCCTTGCAGTCGGCGAGCACCGCGGCGAGCATCGAGCCGGGTACGTGGCGCTCGTCCTCGAGCTCGCGCTGGATGGAGAAGAGGTTGTCCTCGGCGTGGTCCAGGAGCACGATCCTGTGCGGCTCGACGCGCGCGATCTGGCGGCAGAGCTCCGCGCCGATCGAGCCGCCCGCGCCGGTCACGAGCACGACCTCGCCGGCGAGGTAGCCGCCGACGCTCTCGAGCTCCATGTGCACCGGCTCGCGCCCGAGCACGTCCTCGACGCGAACCTCGCGCATCTGCCGCGCGAGCGCGCCGCGCGTCTGGAGGAGCTCGAAGACGGTCGGCAGCGTGCGCACGGGGATACCCCTGGCACGGCACTCGCGCACGATGCGCCCGCGGGTCGACCCCGGGGCGGAGGGGATGGCGATGATGACTTCGTCCGGCTCGGCCTCGTCGAGTATGCGGGGCAGGTCCTCTTCGGTGTTGCCCCGCACTCGCACGCCGTCGAAGCGCAGGCCCCGCTTGTGCGGGTCGTCGTCGACGAAACCCACCGGAGCGAGGCCGAGCTCGCGGTTGCGCATCATCTCCCGCAGCACGAGCCGCCCGCCCTCGCCGGCGCCGGCGATCAGCACCGAGCGTTCGCCCTTGCGTCCGCCGCGGAAGGCGGCCAGCGGCCGGCGCTCATAGACGCTGCGCGAGACCGCGCGCACGCCGACGAGGAATACGAGCGCGAGCAGCGCGAACAGGACGATGACGCCGTTGGGCAGCACGACCGCCACAGCGCTGCGGTGCGGGTATAGATGCACCGGACGCAGCACCTCGATAGCCACGACCGTCAGCAGCACGATGGCGACCACGGCCCGGACGACCGCCTCGTAGTCGCGCTGGCCGGAGTAGCGCCAGCGCCGCTGGTACACGCGTGCGAGCACCAGCACGGGCATGCTCCCGACCAGCACCCACCAGATCGTCGCTTCGCGAAGGTCGGCGTACTGCTCTGGCGGCCCGCTGTTGAAGCGCAGCTGGAAGGCGAGGTAGTACGCGAGTGCGACCAGCGCCCCGTCCACTGCGAGTTGCGGCAACGAGCGACGGTGGAGGGGAAGGGTCGCCGAGCGGATCCGTCGGCGCATTGTCCAGATTGTAAGCGCCTATCCCGATCGCAGTGCACCAGGCGCGGCGGGGGCACCGTCTCCGTGGACCGGCGAGAGCAGCAGCTCGACCAGCAGCTGCGGGTCGCGCCGGACCCGTGCCTCGGTCGCCGGGCGCGCGCGCTTGACGAATTCCACGTCCTCGGCGCGCTCCAGGCGAAGCAGCCGGCCTTCGTCGATGAGGCGCTCGTCGACGGCCCCCGGACGTCCCTGGAAGGTTGTGTAGACGGGCGTCCCGAGGGCGACGGCCTCGCGGTTCATGGTGCCGCCCGCGGAGATCACGAGGTCCGCATGGGCAATCAGCGACTGGGCGTCGATCGCGTGCTCGGGGACGCGGAAGCCGGGCACGTCCCGCAGCTGCACGCGCTGGGACTCGACGCGTGGGAGCAGCACCGGTTGGGTGCCGTCGTGCCCCGCGGCGCTCCGCAGCCGCGCGAGCACCTCCGCGAACAGGTCGTTCTCGAAGCGGTGGTAGAGCGACACCTCCGGCGGCGGTCGCACGACGACGATCGGCCGGGAGCGATCGAGGCCGAGCTCGTCGAGCACCTCGGCGCTCGGCTCGAAGTCCGCGAGGTAGTACTCCTCCTTGAGGCCCGCGTAGGCGCGCAGCTTGCCGCGGGCGCCGTAGCGGTCGAGCCTCTCCGGCGGGATCGCCTCCGGCACGACCACGGCGCGCGCCAGTCGGCAGTTGACGTTGTGCTGCACGGTCGCCCACTCGTAGTCGAACATCGTGGAGCTGGGGATCCGCAGGACGGCAGCGGCGACGCTCACGTCGTTCGAGCCGTGGCCGAGGGCGACGTCGAAGCTCCGGCCACCCGCCGCCCGTGCCTCGGCGCGGGCCCAGCGGACGAGCGCGGTCGACCGGGAGGCCAGGCCGAGCGCCTTGGCGGCCAACCGGCCACCGCGGTGGCTGCCGATCACCGTGTGGGCGATGTTCAGGCGCCTGCACAGCTCGACGGTCTGGGCGAAGTCGCGCGCAGTGACGCGAACCTCGTGACCGGCTGCCTGCAGGCGCTGGATGACCGGGCGCATGACCAGCACGTGCGGGCTGTTCGTCAGATCGATCCAGACGCGCATTGGTCGAGACGGTAACGATCGGGGGCCGTACGCTCGGCTCCCAGGTATCGTTGCGTCCCAATGCTCGTCGTCGCATCGATCTCTGAATCGCTCTTCAACCTCGCCTCGGAATTCGTCGGCGAAACGGGTCTGGTGGCCGTCTTCCTGTTGATGGTCGCGGAGAGCGCCTGCATCCCGATCCCCTCGGAGGCGACGATGCTGTTCGCCGGCTTCGCCGTGGCGAACCCGTCGCAGGCCGCGGCGCATCACCACCTGACGCTCTTCGGAATCGTGGCCGCAGGCGTCCTCGGAAACCTCATCGGCTCCTGGATCGCCTACGGCGTGGGGCGCTTCGGACGCATCGAGCTGATCGAACGTCACGGGCACTGGCTGCATGTGAAGCCGAGCCACATCGAATGGGCGGACCGCTGGTTCCAGCGCTACGGCGGGCCGGCGGTGTTCTTCAGCCGCATGCTGCCGATCATCCGGACGTTCATCTCGCTTCCCGCGGGTGTGGCGAAGATGCCATTCGGCCGTTTCACCCTGTACACGCTCGCGGGGTGCATCCCGTGGGTGCTGGGGCTGGCGCTGGCCGGAGAAGCGCTCGGCAGCGAATGGGAGAACGCACGCAAATACTTCGAGTACGTCGACTACGCGGTGGTAGTGCTGGTGGTCGCTGCGATCGTCTACGCGGTCGTGCGCCGCAGACGCGGCCGCAGCGACTCGGGCGACCCCGCACCCGATGCCGCCGGGTAGGGAGTCGCTTCCGCTCCGTCACGCGATTGCGCTCGGGCTGGCTCAGGGACCGACCGAGTTGCTTCCGGTCTCCTCCTCGGGCCACACCGCCCTCCTCCCGTGGCTCGCGGGCTGGCCGTACGCGGACCTGAACGGCGAGCTGCGCAAGTCCTTCGAGGTGGCGGTGCACGCCGGAGCCGGGTGCGCTCTGGCGATCGTCATGCGCCGGGAGCTGCTGCGCCAGGCCACGGCTGTCGACCGCCGGCGGGCGGCGGTGCTGGCGCTGTCGCTCGCGCCGCCGGCGATCGCCGGCTGTGCGCTGGGCGAAGTGATCGAGCGGCGGCTCGGCGGGCCCAGATCGATCGCCGGCGGGCTGATCGCGGGCGCGATGGCGATGGCTCTCGCCGACGGCCGGGCGATGGCGGCCGGGCGGCCGGCCGAGGACGCGCGGCCGCGTGACGGCCTGGCCCT
>JAOPZV010000042.1 GCA_025963935.1 Solirubrobacterales bacterium | reverse complement strand
GCCCCTCGATCAAGCGATCGCTGGCCGAGCGTTCTGCTCGCGTAACCAGCGATCTCCTCGGTGCCCAGCGCGTCACGCGATTGGCCCCGGCTTCATACGAATGCGCTGACTTGTCCGCTGCGTTGTGACCGCCTGCTGCCTTAGCAAGCGGTCACTGGAGTAGGGCTCAGAGATTCTCACTCGGCTGGACAGGCTCGTGCTCGCTGGCCAATGCGGTTAGGACGGAGCGCACGAGACGGTCTCGGCGAGATCGGCCGTCTCTCGGACCGCATGATCGCCTATGGCGGATTTCTGCTCGCGGTAGCCGGCGTCCGTGGCCCCCTGGTTGACAGCGGTGCTGACGGATATAGCTGAACAGTCCCGGCCGACCCACCCGGCAGGCGGGTGGACCTGCAGTCGTCGCCACGTCTTGCCTTGCCGGGAAGGAGCGCGGGAATAGAGCTGCGAGGGGACACCGGCTCGTGAAGCGGGGGGACGTGGTCATGCACGAGCTGCTGGAAGGCGACCTGCAGGATCACCAGTGCTGCTCCTGGAGGGGTTCACCAGCCACTGGCCGTGTATGGACTAGCTCACGCCAGCTCCGATCTCGCTACTCGCCATGGGCGCCTGGAGTGTGTGGGAGCGCGCCGCGCTCTCACTGCGCTCGATTAACGCTCGCTGCTCCGACCTGCTGAGCAGCTAGCGTTCCCGACTTGGACGACGCAGACTTCAAGAACACCGTAGATGCCGTTTCCAAGGTCATCGATGGAGCCGGGGTCTTGATCATCGTCGTGGGGCTGGCCGTAGCAACCGCCGCATTCGTCCTCACGCTGAGGGATCGCGACCGACTTCAGGCCGCGTATCGCGGCTACCGCCAGCAGGTCGGCAAAGCGATCCTCCTAGGACTGGAGTTTTTGGTGGCCGGGGACATCATCCGCACGGTAGCCGTGGCGCCCAGCTTCGCCGGAGTCGGAGTCCTGGCGATCCTCGTCGCCGTGCGTACGTTCTTGAGCTTCACACTGGACGTCGAGCTTTCAGGAAAGTGGCCTTGGCAATCCCGGGCGAAGGCCGTCGACTCCTCGAGCTAGCTCGGGGCCAGCTCGCTGATGATTGAGCTGATCCGGGGTGCAACGGCGCGCAGCCGGAAAGCTCTCTGAATAGCCCTGTCTGGCGGCTTTCGGGAGCAGTTCGGGAGCAGACTGCTCCCGGGGTGAGGGCAGCAGCCTTCCTCGGGGATACTTCGCACACGATGTGCGAGCCCCCGCCCAATTTGGAGGAGGCAATTCGACGGCTCGTGGAGGCCGGTAACCGTCGTGACTATGACGGAGCCCTGGTCACGTATTCGCGCGACGCGGTCGTGGACAACTCGCCGGTGGGTACGGGCTTGTTTGAGGGACGCGAGGCGATCCGGGGTTTCTTTGAAGACTGGACCGCAGCGTACGAGGACTTCGAGCAAACAGCGGAGGAGGTTCGCGATCTAGGCAATGGCGTGACCTTCGGCTTGTATTTCCTGCGTGGTCGGCTAGCTGGCAGCAGCGCGTTCGTTGAGTTCCGCTACGCGGGCGTGAGCACCTGGACGGACGGACTCATCGAGCGGGTCACCACGTACATCGAAATCGACGAGGCTCGCGCAGCCGCCGAGCGGCTTGCCGAGAAACGGGGGCAAGCGGTCCAAGGGGGTGGGCTCAGACTAGGGAGTTGATGTGTCGGCCCTACCGACCGGCGCTCCGTCCTGACGCAGGTGCGACGTCTTACTGCGGGAGCAGGGGGTCAGCGCTCGTGTGATCTGGGCGAGGAGCTTGCGGCTGCTCGAGCTCCTGTGCCGGTTTCCAAGGTCGAGGTCCCATACGAGCGCATGTTCGCATGCGGGTCAAATGACAGGAGGCGCAACACACTCTGCGAGATACTGGCCGGGCGATGTCTGAGGAGTCCACGACCCCCGACCTGGTGGAGCTTGTCCGCAGGTGGTTTGAGGCTGGGAATCGCCGTGATCTCGACGCCGTGACGAGCAGCTTCGCTCCGGATGCCATCTTGGACGGGAGGGTGGTGGGGGACCACTTCGAGGGGCGGGCGGCCATTCGCAGCTTCCTTGAGGAATGGTTTGGAACGTACGAGGAGTTGGAGTTCGGGCTTGAGGAAGTCCGCGACCTCGGCAAAGGAGTTGTGTTTGCCGTGGTCATTCAGAACGGTCGTCCGGTTAGCAGCGCCGGTCACCTTCGACAGCGCGAGGGATGGGCCTTGGTCTGGGTGCGAGGCTTGATCGAGCGATTTACCTCCTACGGAGACATCGACGAGGCCCGCGCTGCCGCCGAACGGCTTGCCGAGTCGAGGGGATAGCCGATGCCGCAGGAGAACGTCGAGATCGTGCGGTACTCGTTTGAGCGATTCGTCGAGACCGGACAACCGGCGTGGGACACGCTTCATGAGGAGATCGAGGTCCAGGATCACGACATCCTGGACGCTGGCGAATATCGGGGACATGCAGGCTTTTGCCGTTGGCTTGAGGACTGGCAAGCGGGCCTGCCCGTGTATAGCTGGGAGCTCCAGGAGTTCATTGATCTCGGCGATCGGGTGGTGGTCGTCCTTCTCGTGAAGGCCATGGGTCGGGGAAGTAACGTGGCTATCGAGCGGCAAGACGCGATGGCTTGCCAGATGCACGACGGAAGGATCGTTCGCATCGACTACTACAACAGCCGGGAGCTCGCCCTCAAAGCCGAGGAACCGGCGTAGGCGATGTCGCAGGAGAACGTGAAGAACGTGCTTGCGGCCTACGCTCGGTTCAACGCGGGCGACCAGGAGCCATCTCTCGATAACTGGGACAAGGACGCCGAATACGTCACCTCCAGCGACGACCCGGACTCGGATACTCATCGCGGGATCGAGGCGATTCGCCAGCAGGTCGCTCGGTGGGTTGAGGCATATCCCGACCTTAGAGTCGAGCCGCTCGAAACCAGAAGCTCCGGAGACAAGGTGTTGGTGTGGGTGCGGTTCATTGGACATGGCGCAGCCAGCGGCGTGCCAATCGACATGGAGTTGGCGCATGTGTGCACGGTGCGGAACGGCAAGACGGTCCGCCTCGTCGAGTACTCGAACCATGCCGAGGCCCTCGAAGCCGTGGGGCTGGCGGAGTAGGCGATGTCGCGGGCGAACGTGGAACTGTTGCGTCGTGGGATCGACGAGATGAATCGCGTCGGGCTCAGCGAGGTGAATGTCGGTTTGTACTACCACCCCGAGGTGGCGTTCCTGCCGCGTCGATCTGCGACCGAGGGTGCATATCACGGGATCGCGGGCATCGAAGGATTCATAGCTGACACCAGGGAGGTCTTCGAGAAGTTCGAGCTGCATTGCGAATTTCTCGATCTTGGTGAGCGGGTCTTGGCCTGGGGCGTGATCCACGTCCGGGCGAGGGGCAGCGGCATCGAGACGGACATAGCGACGGGCGGCGTCTACGAGTTTCGTGACGGCAAGATCGTTCGCTGGGAGGACTTTGGGGACAAGGACAAGGCCCTCAACGCCGTGGGGCTGGCGGGGTAGGCGATGCCTGAGGAGCCCACGACCCCCGACCTGGTCGAGCGTACGCGCCACGCTTGTGAAGCCCTGAGTCGTCGTGACCTTGACTCGCTGTTGGGCGTGTTCGCTCCCGATTCGATCCATCGCCTCGTGAATCCTCGCGGAGGTGTCCGTCTGTGGGATCATCCGGGCATGAGCACCTCTAAGCAGTCGGCTGTCCGTCTCGTAGCGGTGGATGACCTCGGCGCCTCACAGGTCACCGTCGTTGAGGAGACGCCTCACGGCGCCATCGCCGTCGGCATCAGTGCAGGCAAGCCGTTCGCTGTGTCCAATCGCTGCCGCCACCTCTTTGCCTCGCTCGGCGAGGGGAACGTGACTACCGAGGGTTGCCTTCAGTGTCCGTGGCACGGGGCACGCTACGACGTTGAGACCGGCAAGATGGTGCGTGGTCCCCAGGGCGCGTACAAACCGCTGGCTGGTGTAGTGAAGGCGACCGCGGGCGCGATCGCGCTGAAGACCTTTCCTGTCGAGCTGCGCGATGGGGTGATCTGGCTACTCGGCTGATCGGGTTGTCCGTGCCTAGCGGCCGCGGCGCCGCTTCTAACCGCCGATCCGCGTCACGGGCCCGGAACGGCGTCAAGTACCCCGTCGATGGGCATCTTTGCAGTCTTGCAGCGCAACGAAGGGCGACGCTCGCCGGTCAGCTAGCGCACAGGACCGAGGGGATCGCGTCGGAAGCGATCTGAGGGGTGGAGGCCTCCTGCCGCTACGGCAGGAGGCCTAGGTGAGCACCTACGCCGCGGCTCTCTCACCGCGGTGCCGTACGCGCGTCAACAGGACGCTAGTCAGCAGGATCCAGACCCCCGCCGCGAGAAAGGCGACGAAGCCAGCGGGCGTGAACGCAGCGATTCCGATCACGATCCCGACCCAGCCGAGCCATTTCGGCAGACTCCCGTGACGCACGGCTGACGCGCCGGCAGCGAACACGAGCGCAGAAACGCCCGCTGCCGCCGGAAGGAAATCGTTGTTGTCGAGCACGTTGAGGGTCTGCGTCGTGCCGAGCGTCACCGCGCTTCCGGCTGCATTGGCGAGGGCGAGGTGAATGGTCGCCACGATCGCGAAGCCGGAGGCTGCGAGGACTCCGCCCGCAAACGCAGCGTTGCTCAGCTGGCCCGTGCCCCCCGCCCGACGTAGGTCATACCGCAGGCTGCTGGCAAAGAACAACAGGAACGGAGTCGCGAGCGCCATGAGAATCGCCACTGCGGCATGCTTGTCGTGATGTTGCACGTAAAACGACTGTACCTTGGCGGCGCTGTCATGTTCTTCTGGTGTCGATCCGCCAATCGCGAAAACGGCAAACACGATCGCCACGAATACGATCCCTGTGAGAGGAGCCAAACGCTCCCAACGACCCTGGCGCACGTCCAGTACTGCATTTGAGACAGCCACCGATCTGCACCCCCATTCATTCGTTGCAGGTTCAGACTTTCAGGCGACATTCGGTAGTCGGCGCAAGTCTCCTGCTCACGAGCAAACCATGCTAAGAGCGGGAGGGAGCGGCGATCCCTCGCGTCGAACGACAGCGACGAATCGCCCACGCGATCTCCACGTGCTTCTGCCGTGTCGCGCTCGGCCAGTCCCGGCGTTTTGAACGCCTCCGCGTGCCGCCGGCCACTCGTTCGCTGCCGACCATGATGGCGGGACGGCACGCGCATTCGGTTACCCGGAGTACCGCGACGGGCCGCCACCTCATCCGAGCGGAGTGCCGATGAGGACCTTGTGGCCGAAGCTTTTGTTACTCACGCTGACTTCATAGGGCTTCGCGCTCAGCCCAGAGATCGTGTAGCTGCGTGTCGCAGGCGGAAGGATCACGGGCCGCCCCCATTTGACGGGAGGAGCCGCAACCGGTCGCCAACTAACGGCCCAGGATTCGCTCCCTCCGCCCGCCTTCCAGCTAACCGTCAGTGAGCCGCTGCCTGCTGCCAGTTCGATGACGGGTGAGGGCCCACTCGAGCGCAGCAGCGCCAAACTGTGTTTTTCACCCGCCGATAGGTCAACGACTTCACTGAGGCCGCTCACGGGCACCGGAACGGAGCTGTTGGCGGTAGTCCCGTTACCGAGCTGTCCCAATTCGTTCAGGCCCCACGCAAAAACTTTGCTGCCGCTCAACGCCAAGCTGAACCGGACGCCCGCCGAGATCGTGGAGACGCTCGTCAAGCCGACCTGCACCGGAGTCCTGCTGCAGGGCGCCGGCACCTTGCCGCAGATTTCCGGCGCAGGGCCGACGCCAAGCTCGCCAACGGAGTCATTCCCCCAGGAGACGACGGTGCCGTTTTCGAGCAGTGCCAGACTATGAGAGAGGGCAGCCGACACAGCGCTCACGCCACGGAGCCCGGTCACCATCACTGGCGAGTTGCTGTTCACGGTGGAGCCGTTACCTAGCTGGCCGTAGTCATTTCCACCGATCGCCCTGACCGTCCCGTCGTTGAGCAGCGCCAGCATGTGGCCGCCCAGGGAGCCGACGCCGCCTATCGCAACAGCCTTGACTCCAGCCAACCCGCGCACAGGCGTCGGGACGTCTTTTTCAACGGTCGTCCCATCGCCGAGCTGGCCGTACTTGTTTTCACCCCACGCAAGCACGGTGCCGTTTCCCAAGAGCGCCACATCGTCGCCTCCACCGGCCGCGATCGCCACGACGCCACTGAGGTTGGGCACGATCACCGGCACGAAGCTGCCGGCGGCCTCTGCCCCTTTCAGCGTAGTTCCATTTCCCAGCTCTCCGTAGCTGTTACCACCCCATGTAGCGACTGTTCCGTTGTTTAGCAGGGCCATAGCGTGGGCCCCCCCGGCGGCGATTGCAGTCACTCCCGTCAGCCCCAGCACGGACACCGGCGCTGTGCTGGCTGCTTCGCGCGTGCCAGCCCCAAGCTGACCGCCCATATTACCCCCCCACGATCGCACGGTGCCGTCGCTCAGGAGGGCATAGCTGGTGAAGTAGGTAGCCGCAACGGCCTTGATCCCAAGCAGTCCCGGGACCGGCACCGGAACTGGGCTCGGAACACTCTTGTAACCTGCACCCAGCTCGCCGTGACCGTTGTCACCCCATCCAGCTATGGCCATTCCGCCGAGAGCCGGTGCAACGGATACAGGAGTTGTGGCGCGTGCACGAATCACCAGCCTTCGCGACTGCGATATGCCACGACGGCGCCGGTTCCGGTAAAGCACCGCGCGCACGATCATTACTTCCGGCAAATTCGGCGCGAGGAACACCGCGCGGAATTTGCCGTGAGACACTCTTGTGCTGGCCAGCGTCGTCCATCGCTTGCCGTGTCGACGCTGCACGAAAACTCGACGACCACGGCTCGCCCCGGGCACTCTGCCCGTCGCGACCACCCGCGCGCCGGTATCCACCGTCGACGGGAGAGAAAGCGAGATGCGCCTCGCTCGTGCCTGGGCCGGTGGTGCGCCAGCCAGCAGGAGAGTGGCCGTCGCGATAGACATCCCCACCAGCAGGCGAACACAGAGCGCAGTCGCGGGCGGCTCTCGGAGACCAGCGGTGCCCGTTGCTGGCGAGCCACCGGCCCGCTCGCGACCGCCTTCCCTCCCATGCAGCCCTCGGTGTGCCTGGCCGCGCAAGCGCGGGATCATGTCGCCACACCGATGGGCGAGTGGTGCCAGCCTAGGATCGGCATGCGCACGGCGTGGCAATCTTACGCAAGTGCGCCGACAAGCGGTGAGCTAAACGCCGACTCGACTCCGGCCTGCACATGGGCTCTGCGCGGGCCACGCCGCGTGGCCGGCGTCGCGCGACTAGTTGATCGTCGCGGTGTCGATCACGAACCGGTAGCGCACGTCGCTGCTGACCACGCGGTCGTACGCAGCGTCGACAGCGTCGGCTGCGATCAGCTCGATCGCGGGCCTGACACCGTGCTCGGCGCAGAAGTCGAGCATCTCCTGCGTGTCTGGCAGCCCGCCGATCGCCGAGCCGGCGAGGCTTCGCCGGCCCGTGATCAGCGAGAACGCATGCACCTGGTCGGGGGTGGGGGGGGCGCCGACCGTGACGAGCGTCCCGTCGACGCGCAGCAGCCGGAGGTACGCGTCGAGAGGGAGGTTCGCCGAGACCGTGTTGAGGATCAGATCGAAGCTGCCGCTGAGCTTCTTGAACGTCTCGCGATCGGATGTGGCGTAGTACTCCTTTGCGCCGAACCGCAAACCGTCCTCCTTCTTGGAGAGCGTCTGGCTGAGGACAGTGACCTCGGCACCCATCGCTGCGGCGATCTGCACGCCGACGTGCCCGAGGCCACCCATGCCGACCACTGCGACTTTTGTCCGCTCCCCGACGCGCCAATGCTTGAGCGGCACATATGTCGTGATGCCCGCGCATAGCAGAGGGGCAGCGTCCTGCAGCTCCATGCCGTCGGGGATGTCCACCACGAAGCGGTCCTTGACCACGATCTGCTGGCTATAGCCGCCGTAGGTCGGCGTGCCGTCGTATTCGCGGCCGTTGTAGGTCTGGACGTTCCCCTTGACGCAGAACTGCTCCTCGCCCCCGATGCAGTACTCGCATTCACCGCACGAGTCGACCATGCACCCGACGCCCACACGGTCGCCGACCGAGAACCTCTCCACCTCCGGGCCGACGGCGGCGACTACACCGGCGATCTCATGGCCCGGAACCATCGGGAAGATCGACCCGCCCCACTCATCCCGTGCCTGGTGGACATCGCTGTGGCAGATGCCGCAGTACTTTATGTCGATCTGGACATCGTCGCCGCGTAGGCCGCGCCGCTCAATGGTCGTCTTGTCGAAGGATGCTCCGGCCGAGGGAGCGCTGAGTGCTGGCGTCGAAGCCATTCGTTTCTCCTGGGAGGGGTCTGAGACGTGCAGGGCCAACCTAACACCCAGCGGCGCGTTTCCCCCGCGGGTCGCGACGCCGGGCGGAGGCTGGGTGCTCTTGGAATGCTGAGAGCCGCCGGCTTGGCGGCCGGCGGCTCCCAGGCGAGGGGTAATGCGCTTCTGCCTACCGGGGCGTGATGTAACCGCTGCCGGTGACCTGTTCGGGATCCCGGCGGTTGGCCATTCCCGAGTCGTGATCGATCTGCGTCTGCTCGTGCCAGGAGACGCTGTTGTAGCTGCCGATGACGTAGGTCATGTTGTATGGCCCGTCGGCCGGCGTGACGAGGAAGGTCGGGGCAACCGACTTGAAATACCCGTCAAGTGCCGCGGGCACGTTGTTGCTGTCGTTGGTGAACAGCAGCGGCGCGTGGAACCCGAGGTGGGACAGGATGGCCGAGCCCACCGCGCCCTGCCAGTCCGATTCGTTCACGAGCGTGAAGCCGTGGCCGGCGCCGGTGATGTTCCATCCCATCATTCCCACGGGGTCCCACATCTTTGAGAACGCGATGGAGGTCGTGAGCGGCGTGTTCGGACGCGGCGAGTTGGCCGCGACACCATCGTCCTCTGTGATCCGCGAGACATGC
>JAOPZV010000001.1 GCA_025963935.1 Solirubrobacterales bacterium | reverse complement strand
CTGCCGATCCTGTTCGGGCTCCCGCTCGCACGGGTCGAGGAGAGCGAATGCCAGGCAAGGGGCGATGAGCAGTGCATGTACACGGTGACCTGGGATGCCGAGCGGGCCGCCGCTGCCGCCGACCCGCAGCAGCGCGTTACCTCTCTCGAGGCCCAGCTGGTAGCGATGTCCGAACGGCTGCAGAGCTCTTATGCGACCGCCAGCGACCTCATCTCGACCGACGACCTCGACACGGTGCTGCAGCGAATCGTCGAGCGTGCAGCGAACGCGGTGCGCGCCCCTAGTCACATCCTGGCGGTGCGAACCGACTCGGCCGCCGAGCTGCAGGTCTACAGCCACGGCATCGACAAGCTCAAGGCACAGGAGCTCGCACGAGCCACGCTCGCGCATGAAGTGCACGCCGGCGACTCGATGCTCGTCGTGGAGGTCACCTCTGCCCGGCGCCACTACGGCCAGCTGATCGCGCGCTATCCGGGCGAGGTGGAGTTCTTCGCACAGGAAGAGGAGCTGCTCCGGCTTTACGCAAAGCACGCAGCCGCGGTTCTTGACATGTCGATGGCCCTGCAGGAGTCCGCACGTCGGCACGATCAGGTGAGCTCGTTGCTCTCGCTCTCCCAAGCACTGGCACAGGCGGCGACGAGCGAGGAGGTAGCCGAGCGGCTCACGGTGACCGTGCCGGAGGTTGTCGACTGCGACCGGGTTGGCGTGTGGCTGTTTGATTACCTGGAACAGAGCCTGACGCCCCTCGCAAGCTTGGGACGGACTCCCGATCAGGAGCAATATCTCCGCGGCCTCACGATCGCGACGAGTGACACCCCGCACCTGGGCGAGATGATCTCCGTCCCGGAGCCCCAGTTCTTTGGGCTGGACACCGAGGACGTGTTCATGCGGGAGCTGATGTCCTCCCTCGGCGTGGTCTCGCTCGTGGTGGTGCCGATAGTCGCGCGCGATGTCTTCCTGGGCGTGTTGACCGTGTCGGTCACAGATGCTCCCCAGCGCCTGCGCCGTGACGGCGAGTTGCTCGAGCGGCTCACCGGTGTGGCGGCGCTGGCAGCAACGGCGATCCAGAACGGACAGCTCGTGGACAAACTGCGACACAAAGCCAGCCATGACGAGCTGACGGGACTGCTCAATCGAGTTGGCTTCCGCCAGCACGTCGACCGTACGCTTGAGAGCGCACGCCCTGGACCTGGCCACATGGGCCTTCTGTTCATCGATCTGAACGACTTCAAGGGCGTCAACGACGTGTACGGACACGACGCTGGGGATGAGCTGCTACGGAAAGCTGCCCACCGCCTGGAGACCGTGGCCCGCAGCGGCGACGGGGTCGCACGTCTCGGGGGGGACGAGTTCGCGATCGTCCTCGCTGAGGTCCGCAACGACAGCCAGGTCCGCGCGGCGGAGGAACGCGTGCGCGCCGTATTCGTGGAGCCGTTCATGCTCGGGGACCTCACGATCTCGATCGGCGCGAGCATCGGAGGAGGCGCCTGGCCGAAAGACGGTGGCACGATCGCCGAGCTGGCCAGGCACGCCGACACCGCGATGTACGAGGACAAGGCCAGGGGCCGACACTCATCTGTGGAGGCGTAGCGCGGGGCCGCAGGCGGGTAGCCGTCCCTGCGGGAGCCCGTCGTCCAGGCGCAGGACCTCAGGCCGGTGTCGAGTCTTCGATCGGCCGACCCCTCACGACAACCAGCCTCAGCGATGCGAGGCGGCGGCCGGCGAGAGGTGCTCGTGCACGAAGCGCACGACCGTCGCGCCTTCACCGACCGCCGTAGCGCAGCGCTTGAGCGATCCCGCACGCACGTCGCCGGCTGCGTACACGCCTGGCACGCTGGTTTCGAGCAGGCCCTCCGCGCTCGCGTCTCGTCCCGTGAGGATGAACCCGTGTGAGTCCCGCGCGACCACATCGCCGAGCCAATCGGTGCACGGCGAAGCGCCGAGGAACAGGAAGAGAAACGAGAGCGCCAGCCTCGAGCCGTCGGTGAGCGTCACCGACTCGAGACGGCCGGATTCGCCATGCAGGGCACCTACCTCACTGCGATCGCGGACCGCGACGCCGTAGCGCTGGAGCTCGTCGATCAGGTACTGCGACATCGTCTCGCTCAGGTCTGCGCGACGGTGAACGAGGGTGACCAGCGCTCCCCCGCGCGCCAGCCATATTGCTGCTTGCGCCGCCGAGTTGCCGCCGCCAATCACCCCGACCCGCTGCGCGGCGCAGAGCTGAGCCTCCGGTGGGCCGGCCGCATAGAACACGCTGATGCCCTCGTACAGGTCGAGATCGGCGACCGGCAGGCGCCGGTATTCGGCTCCAGTCGCAAGGAGCAACGCTCGCGCTGTCACCTCATTGCCCTCCTCGAGCGTGATGACGTGCCGCTCGGCAACCGCCTCGAGCGAGCGGGCGCGATAGCCGGTGGCCGTCCGAGCACCGAACTTTCGTGCCTGGGTGACCGCGCGGCTGGCGAGCTCGGTCCCGCTGATACCGGCAGGGAAGCCGAGATAGTTCTCGATCCTGCGAGAGGCGCCGGCCTGCCCGCCGAGCACAGTGCTCTCGATCACCAGCGTGTCGAGGCCCTCAGATGCGCCATAGACCGCCGCGCCGAGCCCGGCCGGCCCGCCCCCCACGACGAGCAGGTCGACCTCCTCGCGCCCCCCGAGCTCGAGGCCTATTCCCAATGCCCGTGATAGCTCACCGTTTGTCGGCCGTCGCAGCTCGCCGCCTCCAGGAAGTCGCACGAGCGGTAACTCAGTTGTCTCGAGATGCTCGAGCAGCGCTGTTGCATGGGAGTCCTCCTCGGGAACGAGCCACGAATGGGGCAGCCGCATGCGTCTCGCGAACTCGACTAGCCGGCGAGTTTCGCCCGACTCCCGTGGGCCGACGATCTCGATCCCGACGCCTTCGCGCCGCTGGAGGAGCTCACGCCGCTGGACGAATGCGGACAGGAGCAGGTCGGACAGCGAGCCGTCCTCGAACAGCAGCAGCCTGAGGACTTCGCGGTCGACTGCGATGTAGCGAGTCGGCTCGGTTACGACGGCCGTCAGGAAGACGGTCTGACCGGAGAGCAGATTCATCTCTCCGAGGAAGCTCGCGGCGCCGTGGCGGACGATCTCGTGACCCGCCGAGTCAGTGACCGCGACCTCGCCGTCGATTATCGCGATGAACGGATAGGTCTCATCGCCAATCTCAAACAGCGTCTCGCCGACGCCGGCGGTCCGCTCCTCGCCGTGCTGGGCAAGCATTGCGAGCTGCGAGCTCGAGAGCACTCGGCTCACCGGAGCTGCCATTTACCCACCCCCGCCGAACGGCGCTCGATCGAGGCGCTTGCACACGAGCTCATCTGACAGCAGCCTAGAAGGTGGGGGCTGGAACCCGACATTCAGGCCCCGAGCTGATCCCGATCGTCCTCGACCGCAGTTGAATCGACGTCGGCGGGCCACACGTCGCGGCCCCGGGAGCCGAACCGTGCAGCCGTGCCAGCCAGCCGCATCACGCGGGCGGCGTAGTGGCGTGATACCCAGCGACGCACCACCGCCCGCGTCGGTGGAAGGAGAAGCAGTGCCCCGACGGTGTCGCTGACGAACCCTGGTGCCACGAGCAGGATGCAGCCGAGAAACCCGAGTGCCCCGTCGAGCGCTGCCCGGCCGGGTTCGCGGTGCTCCGACACCGCCAATGAAACCCGCCGTAGCGCAGAGCGCCCCTGAATGCGCAGAAGCAACACACCAAGCAGCGAGGTCGCAACCAGCAGCGCAGTAGCCAGAGACCAGCCGATCGCGAGCCCGACCTCGATGAACGCGAGCACCTCCACCGCGGGCACGCCGATCAGGAGGAGAAGCAAGATCACCGCATTCAGCCTACGCATCCGAGGATCATGGACGGCAGCGGCGCGTTCAGCGCAGGCGTCGTCCTATCCTTCTCGCCATGGATCGACCGACGTCGCGGCGGCCCGCATCGCACATGCCGGCTTCTCCTTCTCGGCGTCGCGATCGTCACCGTCGCGGGGTTCCTGTCGATCAGACTTCTCCGCTGACTTTCGCCGGGCCGCTTGCTGTTGGGATTGCGGCGCTCGTTTCGGCTGTGATCCTGTCTGCGTGCGGTAGCTCGGGATCGTCGACGACGGCGGGCCGTGCGGATTTTGTCGCGCGGGCGAACGCGATCTGCGCCTCCGGCCTGCGCAAGGCTGAAGGTTTGACGACGCCGAAATCCACAGCGGAAGTCCTCCCGTTCGCGCAACACGCCAGCTCCATCGTTACCGGACTACTCATCCAACTGAAGGGCGTGACACCGCCGGCGAGCTCCCGTGCCGCTTACGCCCGCTTCCTTCAAACAGCCGGCGCCGAAGCCAGCGAGATCGGGCAGCTCGTCGCCGCGCTACGGACCCGCGACGTCGCACACGCCAAGACGGCACTCGCTCAGCTGAGCTCGAACACATCGAACGCTCAAGCGCGGGCGCTTGGACTGTCGGAATGTGCACGCACTCGGACCCCGAGCCCGTAGTTATCCTCCATGCACTGTCCCGGCCGGTTGCGTCCCTCACCCTCAGCGGCGCCAGCGCGAAGAGGGACCGTCCGACCACGCGCCTCTCATCGCGAGGCTCGCGCACAGCGGGTAGCGAACGGCGCCCCACAACCGACGCGCTCACGCGGTACCGGACTACGACGTCACAACGCCGCGGGTGCGCTGGAAGCAGCGGCTGCCGCTGCCGGTGTGCGTTGCCCCAGGAGGCTCCGCGCGCAGTCCACGATCGTCTCCTCCACTGGGCGAGGGGTCCATCCGACCCGCCGTTTGGCGTTCTCGATCGAGTAGGTGGTCTTCTGTCCCAGCTCGCCGACCACCGAGCGGACCTCCGGATCGAACAGCGCAAGGATGCGGACGGCGACGTCTGGCACTTTGCGGCGCGGTACCTTGCGCGCATCGGCTCCGAGATGCTCGCGTAGGATCGCCGCGACGTCGGAGAACCACAGGAATGTGGACGCAGCGATCAGCCGCTGGCCGCCCGCATCCGCAGCGGTCATCGCGCCGACCTCCAGCGCGGCCACATCACGCACGTCGATGAAGCTGAAGCCGAGCCGCGGCAGGCCCGGCATCTGCCCCTTGAGCATCCGCTCAACCGCCTGCAGCGAGTACGAACGGTCCTCTCCGAGCAGAGGTCCGATGATCGCCCCCGGCTGCACGGTCACGAGGCGATCCTCCGCTCCATGCTCGCGCATGTAGTCCCACGCGGCGCGCTCGGCGATCGTCTTGGACCGTGTGTACGGCGTCAGACGCGGGTCGTCCGCGTCTGTCCAGTCCTCCTCGGTGAGCACCCGGCCCTCCGGCCCGCCGGGGCCGGCGTTGCGCACGGCGGCAACCGATGATGTGAGGACCACTCGCTTCACACCCGCGGCCAGGCTCGCCGCCAGCACCCTCAGGCTGCCGTCGCGCGCCGGGATGATGAGCTCATCCGGGTCCTTCGGCTGCGCCGCGGGAAACGGAGATGCGACATGCAGCACGTAGTCGCAGCCGTCGACGGCGTCCTCCCAGCCCTTGTCATCCGTCAGGTCGGCCGCGTGGACCGCGAGCCTGTCCCCCGCCTCCACCTGGGAGCCCACGCCGGCACGCAGATCCCCCTCACGGGAGAGATCTCGGACCGTCGCGCGGACTCGATACCCGCGCTGCAGCAGCTCCACCAGGCACCACCCGCCAAGAAAGCCCGAGCCTCCCGTCACCAAGACCGTCTGATCGCCGTTCATCTTCCGCTCCCTCCGCCTCCGCCCCGCGCATCGCATGAGGATGTCGCATGAACTGAGATGCATACCACGACCCAGTGCACGAACGCCGTCGGGACGATGCCGTCGCTCCGCCGGCACGCGGCGAAACGAGGCGCGAGTAGACTCGATTGCCGTGCCCGACGCGGCTCACGGTCTATCGGCTGGGTGGCTGAAGCGACCTGAGTCCGTGCCCGCGCGGGCCGGGAGTTGGCTTCCCACCTGGTCAACCCCGGCGGCGATGCGCGCGGTGCGTGCCACGCTCGTCGTTGCGGGTCTCTTCGCGCTCACCGACCAGGTCATCGGCAACCTGCAAATGGCCACGTTCGCGGCGTTCGGTGGGTTTGCCACGCTCGTGCTCTCGACGTTCTCGGGCACACGGCGCGAGAAGCTGCGGGCCCACGCTGTGCTGGCCGTCGCCGGCAGCGTGCTCTTGACGATCGGCACCGTGGTCAGCTCCTCGACCGCGCTCGCGGCGATCGTCACGGTGCCGGTGACGTTCGCCGTGTTCTACGCGGGAGTCGCGGGTCCGAACGCCGCCTCGGGCGTTACCGGGGCGCTCCTCGCATACGTGCTGCCGGCGGCATCGCCCGGCACGATCAGCATGATCCCGGACCGTCTCGCTGGCTGGTGGCTCGCATCCGTCGCCGGCACCGCGGCGGTGCTGTTGCTCTCACCGCGTCCAGCAGACGACCGATTGCGCGCGGCCTCCGCGAAGCTCGCCGCCGCGCTCGCCGCCGAGCTCGACGCCGCACTGCGCGGCACTGCCGGCGACGGTCTGCTCGCCGAGGCCGCGGCCGCCAAGCACGAGCTGATCGCACGATTCACCGCCACCGCCTACCGGCCCACCGGCCTGGCCGCACCCGACGAGGCTTTCGGAAACGTCGTGGAGCTGCTCCAGTGGTGCACGACGCTCGTGGCCGACACCGTGCGCGAGCGCGCCGATCTGCGTGACGCCGCGCCGGCTGATCGCGAGCTGCTCGAAGCGGCCACCGCGGTGCTCAACGAGGTCGCCTCGCTGTTCACGGGCGGCTCCGGCCGCCCCGATCTTGACGGGCTGCAGGAGCGGCGCGCTCACAGCCTCGCGTGGCTCGGCCGGCTGACACCCGAACGTGCGGGCTTCCGCGAGGCCGCGCAGGTGTCCTTCCACGCCCACACGATCGCGGTCGCGGTGTTCGCCATCGGTGCCGATGCGCTCGTCGCAGCGCGGCTCGCCGGTCCAGAGTGGATCGAGGCCGAGAGTCGGCGCTGGTACAGCGGCGCCGCGGCGAGAGCGCGGACCCGACGCCGCGTAGCGAGCCTGACGGCCGTCGCACTTCGGGACGCGAGCATGCGCTCGGTGTGGTTCATCAACAGTGTCCGCGGTGCCATCGCCCTCGCACTGGCCGTCGCCGTCGCCGATCTGAGCAGCGTTCAGCACGGGTTCTGGGTTGTCCTCGGAGCGCTGTCGGTGCTGCGCACGAACGCCGCCTCGACCGGGTCCACGGCGCTGCGCGCGCTCAT
>JAOPZV010000281.1 GCA_025963935.1 Solirubrobacterales bacterium | reverse complement strand
GGCCAGCAGCTGCTCCAGCCGAACTCGTCGAGCCACAGCGGCTTGGTGTCGCCGAAGGAGACCTGGACTTCATGAATGGCGCGCAACGAGGCGAGCGTGAGGTTGTAGAAGTGCACCGACAGGCCGTCGTAGTAGCCCATGATCCCCGCGATGTAGAGGGCTTTGAGGAACACCCCGTTGGAGCCCACCAGCGAGCCTGCCAGCACGGGGACGTTCGGGTTCGCCTGCTTGATCGCGGGGTAGGCGGCGCGCAGCATGGCGGCGTAGAGCGGCGCCTTGTGCGGTCCGGCGAAGTACGCCTGGTTGGACTGGTCGGGCTCGTTCCACACCTCGATGGCCGCGAGCTGGGCCGCATAGCGCTTGGCGAGGTATGCCACGATGGCGGCGTAGTCGCCGGGCACGCGCGGTGGCCAGCTGCTCGCAGTGCCCTCCTGTCCGGGCCGGCATTTCGCCAGCAGCGCGCGTGGTGCCGAAGAGGCCCAACAGGGGGTGCCCGCGACCGTCGCCACCACCCGGATCCCGGCGGCCGCAGCGGCAGTCATCAACCGGTCGGTGTAGGCGAGCGCGTGCGGATCGATCGTTCCCCCAGCCTGTGGCTCGAGCGCCGACCAGGGGACGTCCGCGCGGACGATCTTCGCATGCAACTGGCGCGCCGCGGCGATCGTGCGGTCCGCGTCGGCCGGCACCGAGTGATAGCCGAGCCCCGGAACGTTCACGCCGCCGAGCAGGCCTGTCGCGGCCGAGCGCGCGCCTGGGGGGCGACCCGCGCCGCTTGTCGGCGCCAGCGATCCGAGCGCGCAGAGGACGAGCACAGCGCCCGCCAGCGCCCTGGATGTGAGCCTTTGCATCCCCACAAGATAGTCGTGGGGACTACCCGCCCGCGAAGGGTCGCGGCCCTGACCGGCGAAGTAGGCTGTCAACCATGTCACCCACCTGGATCTGGATGCAGATTGCGATAGTCGTCTTCGTCCTGATCGGGATGGTTGTGGCGATCACCAAGCTCGCCTGACGCCGAGTGTCTGCGACAACCATTCCGGCGGCGATAGCCGCGCCACGATCGGCAAGCTCGACACGCCGCGAGACGACGGTCATCCTCGTGCTGAGCGCCGCCGCGCTGCTGCTGCGCCTCACGAGCGTGTCCCGCAGCCTGTTCACCGACGAGGCGTACTCGCTCGCGCTCGCCCAGCGCAGCTTCGGCCACATGGTGGAGCTGTTCGGCTACGAGGCGAACGGCATGCCCTACCCGATCGTGCTGTGGCCGCTGATCCGCATCTTCGGCACGAGCGAGGCGCTGCTGCGCCTGCCCTCGGTGATCGCCGGCACTGCCAGCGTCCCGGCCCTGTGGTGGGCGGCGCGACGCTACACGACGCCGGCGGGCGCGCTGTTGGCGGCGGGCGTGCTGGCGCTCAACCCGATGGCGATCTGGTACAGCCAGATGGCGCGTCCATACGCCTTCGTGATGCTGGCCGCGTGTCTCGCCTTCGGGGCGCTTCCGCGGGCACTCGAGGGCGATCGGCGGCGGACATGGGCGGGCTATGTCGGCGCGATGGCGCTGCTCGCCTACTGCGACATCCTCGCGGCGCCGATCGTGCTCCCGGCGCAGGCGCTGATCGCCTGGCGCACCGGCCGGGGGAGCTTCAGGCGGTGGCTGTGGTCGTTGCTCGCGCTGCTCGTCTGCTGCCTGCCGCTGATCGTGGCGGCGATCATCGCCAGAAGCCGGCGCAACGCTCTGTACTGGCTGCCAAAGCCGGACCGCTCGCTGGTCTCGATCACGCTGCAGGAGTTCAGCGGTGGCTTCTCGGGCGTCTCAGCGGTCCGCTGGGCAACGATCGCCGCGGGCGCGCTGCTCCTCGGCGCCGCGGGCTGGTTGATCCGCCGCAGCCGCGACGGCGAGTGGACGACGTTCGCGATTGCGTTCTGCTGGGGCGTGCTCCCGATCGTGCTCCTGATGGCGGTCTCGTTCATCAAGCCGCTCTTCTGGCCGCGCTACGTGATCGTCGCGCTGCCGGGACTCTGCCTGCTCGCCGCGCTCGCGGCGGTCCGGCTGTGGCGGAGCCGTGGCGGGATGGTTGCGGCCGGCGGGCTCCTCGGAGTCATCCTCGTGGCGGCGGTCTACGCCGATGCGCGCCAGCGGACCACGGTTCAGGAGAACTGGCTGGCTCCCGCCGCGTGGCTGCGCGAACGCGCGCCCGGGACCCCGACGATCCTCGACAACATCCTGATGCTGCCTCCGCTCGGCTATTACGCCCCCGCCTTCCGCGCGAGCGAAGGAGACCTGATCGTCCAGGAGTGGCGCGACCGGCCGCTGCCGCCCGGCGTCGTTGGCTTCAAGGATCCGCGCGGCTACGGCAAAGTGCCCAACGGCCCACCAAGCGCAGCGACCTTCGCGAGCCTCGCCCGCCGCGGCGGCGGGAGCGTGTGGATGGTCGTCGCGCAGTCCGACAGGGCGCTCCAGGGCGACGTCCGCGAAGGCGCCGCTGTCGGCTGGGCCCGCACCCACTGCCGCGTGCGCGTGCGCGAAAGCATCGGTGTCTGGGTACTTCACGCCAGCGGTTGCACCGGCTGACAGCAGCGTCGCGCCTCAGCGCCTGCCCCAAGGCCACCGCCGCGAGCGCGTGCCGCCAAGCTCGACGCTCGGCCGAGGTGGGATCTCGCCGCCCGTGAGGATCGCCGCAGGAACCTGTTCGGTCAGCCACTCGCGCAGCGTTTCGGCCCCGGCGGCCTGCAGCTCATCCGCGATCGAAGGGCGCCGGCCGCGGTGGTCGTGCGCATCCGACGCCACGTTGTGCACCATGTCTGCCTCCAGCATGGCGACGGCGAAGCCCCGCACCTCGCTGCCGAAGCGCCCGACCAGCGAGCCGGCCGTGATCGACGTCAGCACACCGTCGTCGACGAGCGCTTCGAGCATCCTGGGGTCTCGGCGGAAGGCTGGGCAGCGCTCGGGATGGGCGAGCAGGACGAGGTGCCCGCGGCGCAGCAGGTCACCGACGATCGCGTCCAGCCCCGCCACGACGGTCGTGAACGGGGGCTCCACCAGAAGCCACGGACCGCCCCCAAGCCCGTAGCGGTGCATCTCCGACGGCTCGATCTCAGACACCCGCGTGATGGCGATCTCGGCGCCCGGCAGAATCTCGAGCGCGATTCCTTCCTCCTCGAGTCGAGCGCCGAGCTCGCCCACCAGCAGCTCGATCGTGTCGGCGTCGTTCGGGTAGCGCGAGCTGACGTGCGGTGTGGCCACGAGCGTGCGCGTTCCGGCGTCGGCCGCCGCGCGCGCGAGAGCCAGGGAGCCCTCGATGGAGTCTGGACCGTCGTCGATGCCCGGAAGCACGTGGCTATGAAGGTCGATCACGGCTGCGGCGAACAGTACGCTCCGCCGCGGGCGGTCGAGCCGGGGCGCCGATGCACCGCTTCATGCACGTTTTGCAAACTGCATCCGAACTCTTCGCACGGGCCCACATTGCCGGTAGAATCTGCGGTCCTCGGTGGGCCCTGGAGGGGTGTTCTCGTGGTCAAGGATGGCGATGATGGTGCGTAGGCGACATATTTTCCCTGCTCTGTGGCGCCTCGGCCTGTTGGTCGGTCTCGGCCTGCTGCTCGCCGCACTCACTCGTCCGTCGCCTGCACTCGGCGCCGAACGCCTGCTGCCGAACATCGTCGCGGACCCGCCGAACAACGTGAGCTCCGAAACGAGCACGTCGGGGGGCGAACCGAAGCTGCTCGTGCGTTTCAACGGCTACCTGCACAACGTGGGCCCTGGGGCGCTCGACTTCCGGGGCTCCCGCAGCTCATCCTCGGAATCGATGAAAGCCTTTCAGCGGGTCTATTCCTCGGATGGGTCCTCGGAAGACATACCGAGCAAAGCCGAACTGATCTATGTGTCAGCGGACGGCCATGAACACTTCCACCTTCAGCGCGCCGCCCAATACTCGTTGTGGAACGCGTCGCGGACAGCCGAAGTTGCACCAGCGCAGAAGGTCGGCTTCTGCCTCGACGACAGTGAACACGTGGACCCGAGTATCGGACCAAAAGAAGCCGTGTACTCCGAT
>JAOPZV010000265.1 GCA_025963935.1 Solirubrobacterales bacterium | reverse complement strand
TCCTCCTCCTCGCCGTCGCCCTCGTCGAACTCCGCATCGGCCTAGGCCTGGGCGGCCGACTCGGCCGCGTCGTGCGCGGCCCCGCCACCGTTCTCGCTCAGCGACTGCCCGCCGAGGACCGAGCGCGTCCCCTGGTCTTCGGCGACCAGCCGCAGCCGCCCTGTGCCACCGGGGAACACGTCGCCGACGAGCTCTTCGAAGTTGCGGGCCGCCGCGGCGAACGTCTCCTCGAAGGTCTGCTGTATCTGACGGTCGGTGTCGCGGATCACGCTGCGCAGCTCACGCAGCGCGGTCTCTAGATCCGTCCGCTGGCTCTCCAGCTCCTCGACGTGCTCCACAGCCTCGCCGTACTCCTGCTGAGCCAGCGGGTTGACTGGCCCAAGCTGCTCCCGCCGGCGGCTCAACCGCTCCACGCGGGCGGTGAGCGCCAGCCGCTCCTCCTCCTGCAGCGACTCTGCGCTCGAGCCATCCTCGCCGTGCTGCGGCAGCGCGAAGCCAAGCCGCTCGGCCAGGCCCCGGAGCTCGAGCTCTGCCTCCGCGGCCTGATCGCGCAGGCGCTGCGCGGCGACCTCGGCGTCGGTGACGAGCTCCCCCGCGGCGCGGAGCGCGGCCTGGATCTCGGCCTCCTGCGTGGCGCAGGCTCCGAGCTCGGTGGCCATCTCCTCGCCGGCGAGGCGGTCACGGTCCAGCTCGGCCTCCAGGGCTGTCATCCGCGCCTGCACGGCCTCGGCGGCGCTCTTGAGCGCAACGGCCAGGCGCTCTGCGAGCGGCGCCGCGGCGATGTCCACCTCGCGCTGCGCCTGCAGCCGATCGATTCGCGCCAGTCGCTCCGCCCGCTCTCGTGCCAGCCGCTCGGACTGGCGACGCTCGGCGGCGAGCTCGCCCTCGAGCTCGGCCTTGCGGACCGCCAGCGGACCCTCGGCGGGTGCCTCCGAGCGCTGCTCGATGAGCCATTCCGTGCGTCGCCGGGCCTCGATCGTCTCCGTCTGCCGGCGCTGGGCCTCGCGCAGCTCCTGCTCGGCGCTCGCGCGCCCCTCCTCAGAGCTGTCGAGCTCGGCCAGCGCCTGCTCGCGCGCCGCGCGGGCGGCCTGCTCCGCGTTGGCGGATCGCTCTGCGGCTGCGATCAGGCGGTCGCGCTCGTTTCGCCGCGCGAGCACGCGCTCGGTGCCACCCTCTGTCAGCTGGCGCACCTCGCCCCACGAGCCGAACCACACCCGTCCCGCTCGCGTGGCCGCGATGCCGCTGAAGTCCCGCGGAAGATCCTCCAGGCGCTCGACCACCCACGCCTCGGCGAGGAGCCGCGCCGCGAGTTCGAGGACGCCCTGGGGTCCGCTGATCAGCTCGAGCAGCCTCCGCGCGCCCGGGACGGGCTGCCCGTGAGCGTCCGGTACACGCTCGGCACCGGCGCCGGCAGGGAGCTCCGCCAGGAGCACCGTGCCGCCGTCCAGGCCCGCCCGGTCGAGCAGCGCCTGCGCTCCCGCGACGTCCTCGACGAGCGCGGCGTCGAGACGGCCGCCGAGCGCCGCGGCGAGCGCCAGCTCATATCCATCCTCCACGCGCAGCTCATCGCTGAGCGCCGCCGGCGCGTCGCCCTGATCGGCCCCGACGCGGACGTGGCTCCGCAGGAACTGGTTGGCGGCGGCGAGCTCGGCGCCCACCTGCTCGGCCTCGCGACGGGCCGCCCCTGCGCGGCGCTCGGCCGCGGCGAGTCGCCCACGAACCTCCTCGGTGTGCGCGTCGGCGCGCTCGCGCGCTGCGCGCGCCGCGGAGAGCAGCCGCTCGGCCTCCTGCAGCTGCCCCGTCTGGCGCTCGCGCTCCTGCACGAGCTCCGCGGTCTCGCGCGCAATGTCCTCCGCGCGGCTCGCCTCGATCGACGCGAGCTCTGCCTCGAGCGCCCCGATGCGGTCGGCGCTGTGACTGGGCTGCTGGCCGGTCTTCGATTCGTCCTCGCCGCCGGTAGCGGCACTCTCACCGGCGGCGGCCAGCTCCAGCTCGACGCGCTCGATCCGCCGCGTGAGCATCTGGACGGTCCCCGCCACCTGCTCGGCGCGCAGTTCCAGTCGCTCGCGCGATGAGCGGGCGTCGTAGACGCCACGGGCGACGGCGTCGTGACGCGCGGCCCGCTCGGAGAGAGCCCGCTCGGCGCGGCCCCGCCGGTCGATCGTCTCCTGCAGCCGGCGCTCCGTCTCCGCGCGCCCCTCGCGCGCCGTTGCGACTCGTCGCTCGGCGTCCTTGAGCTCGGCGCGGCTGGCGCCGGCCACATCGAGGGCGAGCTCCCAGCGCGCTTCGAGGGTCTGGCGTTCCAGACGCTCGTGCAGCTGCGCGGCCTCGGCCTGGCGCTTGAGCGGTCGGAGCCGGGTGCGTGCCTCGCGCTCGACGTCGAGCGCGCGGTCGAGGTTCTCCTGGGTGCGCTCGAGCTTCAGCTGCGCTCGGCGGCGGCGCTTGCGATGCTTGCCGAGCCCGGCCGCCTCCTCGATCAGCATGCGCCGGTCGCGCGGCTTGGAGATCACTATCGCATCGACCCTGCCCTGGGAGATGATCGAGTGCGTCTCCTTGCCGAGGCCAGTGTCGGAGAGCACCTCGATCACGTCTGTTAGACGACAGCGCGCGCCGTTCAGTCGATAGCCGCCGTCACCCGTGCGGTCCAGACGACGCGCGATCGATATCTCGCTGAGCGGGAGCGCCACCGTCCCGTCTGAGTTGTCGAGCACGATCTCCACCTCGGCCTCGCTGCGCGCCTGCACGCCGCGTCCGCCGCCGAAGATCACGTCCTGCATCGACTGCCCGCGAACGGCCAGCGGGGACTGCTCGCCCATCGCCCACAGCACGGCGTCCGTCACGTTCGACTTGCCCGAGCCGTTCGGTCCGACGACGACGCTCACGCCTGGGCCGAACGACAGGTGCGTGCGGTCGGGAAACGACTTGAACCCCTTCAAGGTCACGGACTTCAGGCGCAATTCTGCGTCGCTCCCTCGATCTTCACTCGGTCTCCAGCCGGTCGACAGCGATCCGCGCGGCCTCCTGCTCGGCGTGCTTCTTGCTCCGCCCGCTCCCGCTGCCCAGCTCCTGTCCATCGACCCGCGCCGCCACGACGTAGGTGCGCTCGTGCGGCGGGCCGTGCTCGCCCGTCACCTCGTAGGACACCTCTGCACCGCGGCGCGCGAGCAGCTCCTGTAACGCCGACTTGAAGTCCACCGGGTGCTCGAGCGCCTGCTCGATCTCCGGCGAGAACGCCTCGACGACAGCCTCCGCGGTGCGCTCGTAGCCGGCGTGCAGGTAGCAGGCCCCGATCACGGCCTCGATCACGGAGGCGAGCACCCGCTCGGTCTCGAGCAGCGCCGCGGCGTTCTCGCGCACACCCCGCGGCGCAGCCGCCCGCAGCCTCTCGGGCAGCGCGAGCCGCACCGCCACTGCCCGGCAGGAGACCCCGGACACCGCCTGAGCGCGGATCTTCGTCAGGCGCCCGGCGCCGAAGCGCTCGGCCTCCAGGCGCGGGTAGAGATAAGCGGTCACCGCGAGCCCCAGCACGCTGTCGCCGAGGAACGCGAGCCGCGCGTAGGAGTCGCTGCGCCGCTCGCTCCAAGACGCATGCGTGAACACCTGGCGCACGAGATCCTCGGGCAGCTCGTCCAGCAGGTCGGCCAGCAGTATCATCGCTCCGCATCGACCGTCCCGGTGTGGTTGTGCGCAAGGACGAAGTCCACCGCCTGCCCCACAGTGAGTATGCGCGCCGCCTGCTCGTCGGACATCTGCACCCCGTAGGTGTCCTCGAGCTCCTGCACGAGCGTGTAGAGGTCCAGCGAGTCGGCCTCGAGGTCCTCCTTGAAGCGCGTGGTCTCGACGATCACGCCGGTGTCGACGTCGAGCTCGTCGGCGAGATGCGCCTGGATGAGCTCCAACACCTGCTCGCGGGCGAGGCCGTTCATCTCGGCGCCCGCCGCGCCGCGCCGGCGCCCTCGGCCGGGACGCACAGCGCCCGGCCCGGCGCTTCGGTGGGCAAAATCGAGCATCTCATCCTGTCTCGCGCAGGCTAGCGGCCGACGCGGACACAGGTGACCTGCGCAGCGCTCCCGCCTGGCTCAAGGCGAGTTGGGTCTGGCCGACGAGGTCCTCCCGCGCCCCGCGCTCGGCTCGCGCGATCGCCTTCGCAAATCCGCTTCGTGTGAAGCGCCCGTGCGGGATCACGCCGAGGCGTCGCAGCCCGAGCAGATAGGCGCCGCCGCTGGCCTCCGGATCGACCTCGTCGCGGAAGGAGCCGAGCGCTCCGCGAAGCAGCAGCCCGCCGAGCTTCCCGCGCGTCGAGGACCTGGCGGCCGCGCTGACTGCGCCGAGGATCGTCTGCGACACGCCCTCCATCAGCTTCAGCGCGATGTTCCCCGTGAAGCCGTCGGTGACGACCACGTCGGCCACCCCCGCGACGACGTCGCCGCCCTCCACGTTGCCGACGAACTCGAACGCGTCGAGGCCCGCGCTCGAGCGCTCGGTCAGCTCTGCGTGCACCTCCACGACCAGGGCGCTGCCCCGCGTGGACTCCTCGCCGTTGGACAGCAGCCCCACGCGCGGGCGCTCCACACCGAGCACCGCGCGCGACAGCGCGGCGCCCATGAACGCGAACTGCACCAGGTGCTCGCGCCTGGCCTCGGCGTTCGCCCCCACGTCGAGCAGGGTCACGGGGCGGCCGGGTACGGGCAGCGGAAGCGCCAGCGCAGGGCGGTAGATGCCGTGCGCGCGCTTGACGTTGAACGTCCCCGCGGCCAGCGCGGCTCCCGTTCCCCCGGCGCAGACCAGCGCCTGCGCCCTGCCATCGGCCACCGCTCTGGCGGCCTGCACGATCGATGCCTCAGGCGTGCTGCGGACGGCGCCCACCGGGTCGCGCGCCTTGGCGACGGACACCGGCGCATCGACGATCTCAACCCCCGGCGGCGGCTCGCCGAGCTCCTCGGCGGGCCCGAAGAGGATCACGCGAACGCCCTCGGCAGCAGCGATCGCCGCCCCGGCGGCGACCTCGGCGGGACCCAGGTCCGCGCCGTTGCAGTCGACCGCCACGACCTGGTCCGTCCGATCCTGCGGTGAGACGGGCGAGGACGAGGACGAAGCCCCGAGCGTCACCGGCTCCTACTCGTCGTGCTCGTGATCGTGAGCGTGCGCCCCGGGCGTCACGATCTCGCGGCCCGCGTAGAAGCCGCATACCGGGCACACCCGGTGCGGGCGGCGCGGGCTGTGGCACTGCGGGCACAGGTTGAGCGCCGGCGTACCGATCTTGTGCTGCGCACGCCGCTTCGCCGTTCGGCTGTGCGACTGCTTTTTCTTGGGAACCGCCATCGGCCGGAAAGGCTACCAGGGTGGGCGCGCCGTCCGGGTGGGCGGCGCTCGTCGCGGGCGGGGCGCGCCTACTCCAGCTTCAGCTCGCGCAGCTTGGCCCAGCGCGGGTCGGGCGCGGCCTCGTGATGGTGGTCGGGGCCGGCCTCGTTGAGGTCCGCGGCGCACACCGGGCAGAGTCCCGCGCAGTCGGCCCGGCAGAGCACCTTCACGGGCATCGCCAGCGCGAACGCGTCGCGTGCCCACGCGGCGAGATCGAGCGTCTCCTCGCTGACGTAGGGGCTCGACAGCTCCTCACCGCCGCGCGGCCTGTCGACCTCGCGCGCCTCCACGGCGACGCTCGGGCTCGCCCCTGCAAGACAGCGCATGCACGGCCCGTGGACCTCCGCGGCGAAGCGCATGAGCAGGGCGTATCCGCCGCCGGTCATGCGCGAGACGCTCAGCTCGACCGGCACGCGGGCGGGGTGCACCTCGTAGCGCTCGCTGCCGAGGGCCAGTGGCTCGATCGCCACGTCCAGCTCCAGGCGCCGCCCCTC
>JAOPZV010000255.1 GCA_025963935.1 Solirubrobacterales bacterium | reverse complement strand
GAGCCGGGAGGCGACGTCGAAGCCTTCCATGTCCGGGAGCATCACGTCCAGCACCATCAGGTGCGGCTTGAACTTCGTCACGGCCGACAGAGCCTCTCGCCCGGTCCCGGCGGTCTCGACGTCGAAGCCCTGAAAGCGCAGCGCCATCGAGACGACCTCCACGAGATTCGGCTCGTCGTCGACGACGAGCACGCGGTTGTTGTTCGCGCCGTCAGCCATCGTTGCGGCTTCCCGCGCCGGCGGCGGCGGTCGCGGCTGGGTTCATCGCTTCAGTGTTTGCGTTCATGGCGCTCTCTCCGCTCGTGCAGTAACTCGCGGCAAGCATCGTGCCCGCTTGTGAGGGTACCCCGAGAGCATCCTGAGGGATTCCTGAGAATCGACGCGGCAGCGAGCCGGATGAGGAACGCCCGTCCGATGGGCCCAAGGGAGAACCCCCCGGCTGGGGTGGCGCGGCCCCACACCTCGATGGCCTCGCTCTCGACGGCTCGCACACCGCGTCGGGGGCGAACCTAGAAGCAGCCGGGGCCGATTGCAAGCCCGATGTCGGCGAACTTCCTGCTCCTTGCGAGAAAAGCCGAGGCAATCGCGAAGTCCAAAGAGAGGAACAGATCGCACATGGAGGCCGGGCGAGAAAGCCGCAAAAACGGTATTTACGGCACCTTCGCAAAGGGGTAGTGTGAGCCGCGGGCACACGATGAACGGAGGAGTCATGGCTCGTAAATACATTGACTGCCGCGAGATGCCGAGCGAGAGCAACTGCGATCTTGCGATGGCCGGAAGCGAGGAGCATGTGGTCGAGGCGGCCGCGATCCACGCGGTCACCGCCCACCAGCACGAGGACACCCCGGAGCTGCGTCAGGAGATTCGGGGGGCGCTCAAAGAGGAGGTGCCGAGCGCGATCGCCTGATGTGACTGCTCACGCGAACACGCGTATCCCCGGCACGGGCTTAGAGCCTTCCCAGACGCAAAGGGCGGTTTGCTAGGCGCCCTCCGGGCCGACTTGCGAAGACCTCGTCTCGACGCTCTCGGCGTCCGGCGCGGCGAAGCGGCGGAGTCCCGAGCGAATCCACTCGGGGATCTCGACCTTCGATGGCACATGGTGCTCAGCAAGGGACCGCGTGTCGACGCACACATGCCGCAGCTGTCCCTCGACGAGCAGCTCCCCGCCGCGCACGACGTCGATGTTCGTCGTGATCGCGCTCGTCCCAAGGCGGCTGACCGCGGCACGGAGCTCGAGCTGATCGTCGAAGCGAGCGGGGGCGCGGAACTTCAGGTTGGCCTCCGCAACGACCGCGTCGAACCCACTGGAGACCATCTCCTGCCACGGTCCGACGGAGGCCCGCCACAGCTCGGTGAAGGCCACGTCGAAGTAGAGCAGGTAATTCGCGTTGAAGACGATTCCCTGCGGGTCGCACTCGCCGTAGCGCACGCGAAGCTCGTGTACGAAGGGTTTCGGCAAGGTCGGACACCCTACCGGTGGGGCCGCCGGACGGGCGGGGAGCGCTACAGGGTCTCGGCAGTTCCGTCGATAAGAGCGCTGGGCACTCGTTGCCTATCGCCATGCGAGACCTCCGTACCAAACCCGCCGATATAGATCAGCCGGCCCCTGCGCGCCCTGACACCGGTGTGCGCCCGGCACCCCCCGCCGAGCGCAGGCTGCACCCGCCCGCCCCGGGGGAGCGCCGCCGAGCACACGTCTACATACCGCTCAAGCTGCGCGTGATCCTCACGATCCTCGCCGGCGTGGCTTGGGTGTGCTTCTCGCTGTGGCTATCGCGGCACTGGATCACAACGCTGGGACACGACATCACGATGCCTATCGCGCTGATCGTGATAGTCGGCGTAGCCCTGATCCCGGGATATCTCAACATCCAGCTGCTGAGCTCGATCCTGCTCGACCGGCCGCCGCGGCTGCGCTTTCACCTTGAGTTCCCAGACGTGGCGCTGCTGATCGCCGCCTTCAACGAGGAGCGTTCGATCGCCGAGACGCTCGACTACGCGCTGCGCGCGGACTACCCCGGCAGCTTCCAGATCACCGTCGTCGACGACGGCTCGAGCGATCGCACCAGGGAGATAGTCGCGGAGTACGCGGCGCGCGACCCCCGCGTGCGGCTGCTCGCTGCACAGCACGGGGGCAAGGCCAATGCGCTCAACGTCGCGCTCCAAAATGTGAACTCGCCGCTCGTGGCGACGATCGACGCTGACACTCTGCTGATGCCGTATTCGCTCAAGCGGGCCGTCGCGCGGATGCTGACCTCGCCACCCGACACGGTTGCCGTCGCCGGCGCCGTGCTCGTGCGCAACTCGCGCCAGAACCTCTTGACCAGGGCGCAGGAGTGGGACTACTTCCTCGGGATCGCGAGCGTGAAGCGCGGGCAGGCCCTGCTGCAGGGCACGCTGGTCGCGCAGGGTGCCTTCAGCGTCTACGACGCGACGGCGCTGAGGCTGGCGGGAGGCTGGCCGAACCGCATCGGCGAGGACATCGTGCTGACCTGGCGGATGCTGCTGCAGGGAGGCCGCTGCGTGTTCGAGCCAACCGCCGTCGCGTTCACGGACGTGCCCGCCGACTGGGCCGGATTCGCGCGTCAGCGCCGGCGCTGGGCGCGCGGGATGATCGAGGGGCTGCGCGACCACGGTTTCAGCCTCATCAAGCGCATGGACTTCTACTCGCACTCGGTCGCCGGGAACTTCCTGTTTCCGCTGCTCGACGCGACCTTCACGCTCGCGTTCATTCCCGGAATCGTGCTCGCCGCAACCGGCAACTTCGCGATCGTCGGGCCGATGACG
>JAOPZV010000251.1 GCA_025963935.1 Solirubrobacterales bacterium | reverse complement strand
CCAGGCCCCTGGCGCCCAGCGGCGAGGCGCTGGCGAGCAGCAGCGTGTTGGTCGGCTCGGTGGGGTCGCGCAGCACGACCGGGAAGACCGCTCGGAGCGTCGCGGAGATCGCCCGCTCGAGCGCAGCCGAGCCCGCGGGATGGCCGACGTTGATGATGACCAGGCCGCCCGCTCGCAGATGCGAGCGGATCAGCGCGAAGAACTCGCGGGTGGCGAGGTAGAACGGGATGTAGGGCTGGCGGTAGGCGTCGAGGAAGACCGCGTCATAGCGTCCTGAGACTGACGCCAGCCACGGTCGGGCGTCGGCCGTGATCGTGTGCAGGCGCCGCGGCGAGCCGAGTGCGAAGAAGCGCCGCCCGATGTCCGTCAGCTTCCCGTCGAGCTCGACCGCGTCGATCACCGTCCGCGGGAAGTAATGGCCGTACGCACGCGCGGTCGTGCCGGCCGCGTCGCCGAGGATCGCGATGCGCGCCGGCGGCAGCGGACGCGACGTGAAGGGCAGCACGAGGAAGCCGTCCCAGTAGTTGCCGGTGAGGTAGCTGCCCGGGACATACAGCGAGTGGGTCGCCACGCCCTCGTTGAGCTGCAGCCACCGTTCCCCGCTCGGCTGTTCGACGACCCGCGCGTACTGGTACTGCGTCTCGGTCTCGTAGATCACCCGGCCACCGCCCGCGATGCGCAGGTCGACCCCCCCGGGAGGAAGCGCGAGGAGCACTGCGAGCAGGACGGGAACGATGAGCGACAGGCGGGGAAGGCCCGGCACCGCGATCAGCGCGAGGGCGAGCGCGAAGGCGAGGAAGGTCCGGTGCGTCCCGGCGAACGGGATCAACACGAGCGCCGCGAGGAACGTTCCCACGAGCGAGCCGGCGGTCGACAGCGCGTACAGGCGCCCGGAGACGCGGCCGGACTCCTCGGTGCGCTCTAGCGACAGGCGGATGGCGAACGGCGCGACGGTGCCGAGCAGGAGCACCGGGACCGCGACGAGCGCCAGCACGGCGAGCAGCGAGCCGAAGAAGGCGCCGACCGACAGTGAGCCGATGGCGGTGCTGGCCACGTGCAGCAGCGGACCGCTGAGGAATGGAACCGCGCCGAGGAGCACAGCGGCCGCGAGCACGATCTGGCAGAGGCGCGACATGCGCGGCGCACGATCGGCGAGGCGCCCCCCGAGCGCGTAGCCGGCGGACAGCGCGACCAGCACCGTCGCGATCGTGTTGGCCCAGATGATCGTCGAGGCCCCGAAGTAGGGCGCGAGCAGGCGCGCGGCCGCGATCTCCGCTCCGAGGCTCGCGGCGCCGACCACGAACACGACAAGGCCGAGCGGAGGGCGCACCCGGCCGGTGAGCTTCCCTACTCGAACTGCGGCGCCGTCCAGCCGGGCATGACCTCGGGTAGGCCGTCGCTCACGCGATCGGGGAAGCTGGCAGGGCGCTTCTCGAGAAAGGCGGTGATCCCCTCGACCGCGTCCGCGGACTGCCCGCGCGCCAACATGCCGCGAGAGTCCGCGCGGTGGGCCAGCATCGGATGCTCGGCGCCGAGCATGCGCCACATCAGCTGCCGGGCGAGCGCGACCGACACCGGCGCGGTGTTCTCGACGATCTCACGGCCGATCGTGCGCGCCGCGTCGAGCAGCTCGCCGGACGGATGCAGGCTGCGCACGAGGCCGCCGGCGAGCGCCTCCTCGGCTGAGAACACGCGGCCGGTGGCGACCCACTCCATTGCCTGGCTGATGCCCACGACGCGCGGGAGGAACCAGCTCGAGCACGCCTCGGGGACGATTCCGCGGCGGGTGAATACGAACCCCATGCGCGCGTCGTCGGCCGCCAGGCGGATGTCCATCGGCAGCGTCATCGTCGCCCCCACGCCGACGGCGGGACCGTTGATCGCGGCGATCACCGGCTTGGTCGATTCGAACACCCGCAGAGTGAACTGGCCGCCGTTGTCGCGCTCGACGGCTCCGGCGTTCTCGTGTGCCCGATAGTCGAACGTCTCGCCCCCGGCCGCCAGGTCTGCGCCCGCGCAGAAGCCCCGCCCCGCGCCGGTCACGATGACCACGCGGACGTCGTCGTCGGCGTCGGCCATGTCGAACGCGGCGGTCAGCTCGGCGCCCATCTTCGCCGTCCACGCGTTGAGACGCTCCGGGCGGTTCAGCGTGATCGTGAGGATCCCGTCGTCGAGCTCGGTGGCTATCTGCTCGAAGTCCACGGAGGTCTGCTGCTCGCTCATCGCCGTCATCTTTCCAGTTCTCGCGCCGTGAGCTGCCGCTCGTAGGGTCCGCGGCCGGTGAGGCACACTGCGCCGCAGCGCGCGGCGAGGTCGAGGCTGTCCGCCACCCCGAGTCCCGCGCCGAGGCCATAGGTGAGCCCGCCGGCGAACGAGTCCCCGCAGCCATAGGAGTCCACCGGCTCGCCGCCCGGGGCGACCGCCGAGAACCTGCCGCTCGCGCCGGAGCGATCGGTATAGCTGCCTCCGAGCTCGCCCTCGGTCAGTACGAGCAGGCCGGTCTCCCCGCGGACCCGCGCCGCCCGATCGCGCTCCATCCCGTCCTTGCCGCTGAGCACGAGCGCGTCGAGCTCGACTCCGTGCCCGAGCGCCTGCCGGGCGCGCGGGCTCGCGACGAGCACCCGCGACGCCTGGCGAGCGGCGCGCAGAGCGGCCGCGTCTCCCGCGGTGAAGTACGTCGCGTCGAGCTCGCCGAGCTCCTCCCATCCGGCGTGCGCGTCCCCGCCGAGCGGATCGAGGCGGGGGCCGAACGTGGTTATCGTGCGCTCGCCGGTGTCGTCAACGAGCGTCAGCGCGCGGCGCGTGGGGGCAGCGCGCCACGACGGGCGCACCTCCACACCGAGCTCGCTCAGACGCTCCACCGAGCGCTCCCCCTGCTCGTCTTCGCCGAGGGCGGTGACGAGGATCGCCCCGCCGGCGAGTCGCGCGAGCTGCACCGCGGCGACCGCGCCGCCCCCAGCCGGCTCCTCGAAGGAGTCACGGGCGTGGACGACTTCTCCCGCGTGCGGCACCTGCTCCACGCGCGCGAACTGAACCCACTCCACGTGGCCTACAACTGCGACCCTCGGTCCCCTCGAGCGCACGGCGCCAGTGTCACAGACCGGGCGCCGTGTGCAGCCGCCGCGCGCGCGCCCATATGATCGATCGAGCAGCCAGCGCGGCACCTGAGAGCACGTGAGATGACCGACACCGCAACCCCAGCTCAAATCCGCGACGTGATGCCGTTCGCCGTGCTGATCGGCATCGAGCTGCTGGAGGCCGGTCCCGAGCTCGTCCGCGGGCGCCTGCAGTGGAGCGCCGAGCGCTGCACCGCCGGCGGCGTGATGCATGGGGGCGCGATGATGGCTCTGGCCGACACGTGCGGCGGCGCATGCGCGTTTCTGAACCTCCCCGCGGGGGCGCTCGGCACGGCCACGATCGAGTCAAAGACGAACTTCATGAGGGCGGTCCGCGACGGCGCCATCACGGCCACCACACGCCCGCTGCACGCCGGGCGCACGATGATCGTGCTCGAGACCGAGCTCGCGCTCGATGACGGCGCGCTCGCGGCGAAGGTCACGCAGAGCCAGGCGTTCCACTATCCGCGCGGTCGGGAGCAGCGATGAGCGACCTGTTCGGCGTCTCCGGCAAGACGGCGCTGGTGACCGGCGGCTCACGCGGGATCGGCCTGATGATCGCCCGCGGCCTCGTCGAGGCCGGCGCACGGGTGATCGTCTCCTCGCGCAAGAGCGAGGACGTGCAGGCAGCCGCCCGCGAGCTCTCGCAGCTCGGCGACTGCCACGCGATTCCCGGCGACGTGTCGAGTGCCGAGGGCACTCGGGCGCTCGCCGACGCGACGAGCGCCCACTTCTCGCAGCTGGACATACTCGTCAACAACGCCGGCGCGACCTGGGGCGCGCCCCTGGAGGAGTTCCCCTCCTCGGGCTGGCAGAAGGTGCTCAACACGAACCTCGAGGGCGTCTTCCATCTGACGATCGCGCTGCTGCCCCAGCTGCGCGCGGCAGCCCAGGCGGAGGATCCGGCCCGTGTTGTGAACATCGGCTCGATCGACGGGCTGCGCACACCGTCGGTGGAGAACTACAGCTACAGCGCGAGCAAGGCCGCCGTGCACATGCTCACCCGTCATCTCGCCAAGCGGCTCGCCTCGGAGCACATCACCGTGAACGCGATCGCGCCGGGGCCGTTCGAGAGCAAGATGATGGCCTTCGCTCTCGACGATCCACCGACGCGGGAGATCATCGAGCAGAGCGTCCCGCTCGGGCGCATCGGCCGTCCCGACGACGTCGCCGGCCTGACGCTCTTCCTCAGCTCGCGTGCGGGCTCGTATGTGACGGGCAACGTGATACCGCTCGACGGCGGCATCACCGGCTGCGGCTGAGCCTGCCGCGCCCAAGCGCCCGGGGGGCGAGGCGTCCGAGGCGCCGCTCGAGAAGCGCCAGCCGCGCCGCCGCGTGGCCGGGCACGCCGTGAACGCCACCTCCGGGGAACGTCGCGGCGCTGCACAGATACAGGCCACGCAGCGGAGTCCGGTAGGGGGCCAGCGATGGGACCGGGCGAAAGAGGAGCTGATCGAGCGAGTTGCTGCCGCCGCCCACGTCTCCCCCGACGAGATTCGCGTCGCGGCGCTGCAGCTCGGCCGGCCCGAGCACGTGGCGTGCGAGGATCCGCTCGCGGAAGCCGGGGGCGAAGCGCTCGACCTGAGACTCCATGCGCTGGATGAGGCCGTCGCGCTCCGCCCCCCAGTCGACGCCGTGGGGACCGTGCGTGTACGCCCACGCCGTGTGACGGCCCGCGGGGGCGCGCGTGGGGTCGGCGATCGACTGCTGTCCGAGGAGCATGAACGGGCGCTCGGGCAGGCCGCGGCTGGCCGCGGCCGTCAGCAGCTCCTCAGCCGACCCGCCGACGTGGACGGTGCCGGCTTCACGGGCCTCCGGCGCGGCCCACGGAATCGCGCCGTCGAGCGCCCAGTCGACCTTCAGCGTCGCCGGCCCGATGCGGAAGCGGCGAAGCGCCAGGGCGTAGCGGGCAGGCAGCGCCTCGCCGGCCAGCATGGCGAGCGCCGCAGGCATCACGTCGGCCAGGACGGTGGGCGCGGACAGACGCTCGCCGTCCTGCAGCTCGACGCCGACGACCCGCCCGCGCTCGGCCGCGATGGCCGTGACGTGCGCGACGGTGCGCAGCTCGCCGCCGAGCTCCCGCAGGCAGGACACGAGCGCATCGGCCAGGCGCCCGGCCCCGCCTCGCGGACTCGGCCAGCCGACGCCGTGGCCGAGCAGGTTCAGGTACGCGGCGGGTATCGCGCTGCCGGCGGCCGTCGGGGCGACGTCCGAGTGCATCGCCGAGCCGTATATCCAGGCCCGCGCCCCGTCGCCGCCGAAGAGCTCATCGGCGAGCGTCTCGGCGGGGATCAGCACGAGCCGGGCGAGGTCGAGCATCGCGGCCGGCCGCATCCCGGCGGTCAGCCGTGCGGCGCCGGCCAGCGGCGGGAAGCCGCCGAGCAGCGTGCCGGTCAGGGGGCCGAATTGACGCATGAAGGGCGCCGCGAACCTCCGCCAGCTCTCCCCGTCGCCGCGGTGATGGCCCTCGAGGCCTGCGACCGTCCGGTCGAGGTCGCGGTACAGGGCGAGTGCCCGGCCGTCCGGCAGCGGATGCGCGTAGCACGCGCCTGGATGGGTCCATTGCAGACCGTGGCGGTGAAGTGCCAGGCGCGCGAACACCGGGGAGGCGGCGGCGGCCGGATACACCGAGGAGTACGTGTCGTGGAGGAACCCGGGCAGCGTGAGCTCCTCGGTCGCCACCGCGCCGCCGAGCCGCTCGGCGGCCTCCAGCACGAGCACGCGCGAGCCGGAGCGAGCCATTGTGATCGCCGCCGACAGGCCGTTGGGCCCAGACCCGACGACGAGCGCGTCGTAGCTCATGTGCCGAAGGATATGGGCGGCGCCGAGGCTGGCCGTGCGCCTCGCCACGTGCAAAGATCGAGAGGTGCGCCGGGCCAATGTGCTGAGCGACGAATGTGAGTTCGACGAGCAGGATCCACCGGGATATCGCTCGGCCTTCGCCCGTGTCGGCGAGGCGGTCGGCGGCGAGGCGCTGGCCGTCAAGGTCTATGAGCTGCCCCCCGGGGAGAGCATGTGCCCCTACCACTACGAGTACGAGGAGGAGTGGCTGCTGGTGCTGGACGGTGCCGTCCTGGTGCGCACCCCCACGGGTGAGCACGAGCTCCAGCGTGGCGAGATCGTCTGCTTCCCGCCCGGCCCGGCGGGCGCGCACAAGGCCACCAATCGCACGAGCGGCTCGGCGCGGGTGATGATGTTCTCGAGCGCCCGCGAGCCGGCGGTGGCCGTTTATCCCGACAGCGACAAGATCGGGGTGTGGCCTGGCAACGCCGACGACAACGTGATGCTGAGGCGCGACGACGGGGCCGTCGACTACTGGGACGGAGAGCGGTAGCGGCAGAACGCCCGCCTGCGTCAAGCTGGCGGACATGAGCGGCCTCGCCCGTATACGTCGCGTCCTCGGCCACCGCGACTTCCGCTTCCTGTGGCTCGCGCAGTCCGCGAGCGTGATCGGCGACAACATCGTGCTGGTCGCGCTCGCCCTGTTCGTCATCCAGCAAACGGGCAGCGCAACCGACCTCGGGCTCGTGCTCGCCGCCCAGTCGCTGCCGCTCGTCACCTTCCTGCTGATCGGGGGAGTGTGGGCGGATCGCCTCCCGCGCCATCGCGTGATGATCGCGACCGACGTCGTGCGCTTCACGCTGCATGCGCTGCTCGCGGTGCTGATCTTCGCCGGGTCCGTGCGGATCTGGCAGGTCGTGCTCATCGAGGTCGCATTCGGCAGCGCCGAGGCGTTCTTCCGGCCCGCGGCCAACGGCCTGCTTCCGCAGACCGTGCCGGAGAGCGAGATCCAGCAGGCGACGGCGGTCACGACGATGTCCAACAACGTCGCCGAATTCGCCGGGCCTGCCCTGGCGACCGCACTCGTGCTCGGCGCCGGCGCCGGCTGGGCGTTCGCCGTCGACGCGGCGACTTTCCTGCTCAGTGCCGCGCTGCTCAGCCGCGTGCGGCCGCGGCGGCGCGGCGCGGCGCTGGCGGCGACGGCACCAGCCCCGCCGGCTGGGTCAGAAGAGGCGCCGGTGGCCCAGCCCCCGAAAGCCCCTGGCATGTGGGCGGAGCTGCGCGACGGCCTGCGCGAGGTGCGTTCGCGGGTATGGGTGTGGGCGACACTTGCATCGTTCTGCGTCGCGCTCTTCTGCGGGCTCGCTCCGTGGTACGTGCTCGGGCCGGTCGTCGCGCGCGAGCAGTACGGCGACCTTGGCGTCTACGGGATCGTCGAGGCGGCGTTCGGCCTGGGAACCGTCCTCGGGTCGTTGACCGGGGTGGTCTGGCGGCCCCGCTATCCGATGCGCCTGGCGATGCTGGGCATGATGCTCTGGCCGCTGTCGGCGATCCTCTACGCCGCCGGCGTGACCCTGGCGGTCGTCGTCCCGACCTCGTTGATCGCCGGCACGGGCCTCGCCCTGTTCGACGTGTGGTGGCTCACGGCGCTCGCCGAGCGGATCCCCGCGGAGAAGCTCTCGCGAGTGACCTCGTATGACTGGATGGTCTCGCTCGGGCTGCTGCCGCTCGGCTACGTGCTCGCCGGGCCGCTGGCCTCGGCGCTGGGCGCCGTGGAGGTGATGATCGGAGGCTCGGTGCTTGCCTTCATCGCCTTCGCGATGGGGCTGCTACCACGCCAGACGCGCTCGCTCGAGCGGCTGGGCGGCGGCGAGGCGGTCCTCGCGAAGGAGGAGCCGCTCCCGGGCCTCGCCCACCGCGGGTCGTGAACAGCGCCGCCGGCCCGTGATCCGTAAGCTGCGGCGAAGTGGACTTCCTCGTTGCCAAGGACGACCTCCACCGGTGTCGCTTTCGTCAGCAGGCGCCGCCGGAGCCCGGCCCCGAGCAGGCCCTGCTGACGGTCTCCTCCTTCGGACTGACGTCGAACAACATCACCTATGCGGCGTTCGGCGAGGCGATGTCCTACTGGGGCTTCTTCCCGGCGGAGGACGGCTGGGGACGCGTGCCTGTGTGGGGCTTTGCCGAGGTGACCGCGAGCCGCGTGCGCGAGCTGCAGGAGGGCACGCGAGTGTTCGGCTACCTCCCTCCCTCCACCGAGCTTCTCGTAACGCCGGCGCGCGCTGACCGGCACGGCTTCATCGACGCGGCGGAGCATCGCGCGAAGCTCCCGCCGACCTACAACCGCTATGCGCGCGTCGAGGCCGATCCGATCTACGACGCCGACCACGAGGACGAGCAGATGCTGCTGCGTCCGCTGTTCTTCACCTCGTTTCTGATCGACGACTTCCTGGAAGACAGCGACTTCTTCGGCTCCACGGCGGTCGTCATCTCGAGTGCGTCCAGCAAGACCGCGAGCGGGCTGGCCTTCCTGCTCTCTCGCCGCGACGGGGTCGAAGTCATCGGGCTGACCTCGCAGCGAAGCGCCGAGTTCACTCGCGGGCTGGGCGTGTACGACCACGTGGTCGCCTACGACGAGCTCGACGCGCTGCCGGCGGGGCGGGCCGTGTACGTCGACATCGCCGGTGACGGTGAGCTGCGCAACGCGGTGCACGGCCATTTCGCAGATGAGCTCGCCCACTCCGCGGTCGTCGGGGCGACGCACCACGACAGCCTGGGCGCGGTTCCCGACTCGCTCCCGGGCCCCCGGCCGACGTTCTTCTTCGCGCCGGACCGCGTGACCAAGCGCAGCGAGGACTGGGGCCGGGATGGCCTGGAGCAGCGCCTCGCGGAGGCGTGGCGACCCTACGTCGAGTGGACCTCCACCTGGCTGCAGGTCGTGCACGGCTCCGGACCGGAGCCGCTCGAGAGCGCCTACCTCGACCTGCTCGACGGTCGCATCGACCCGGCTCGCGCGCACGTCCTGTCGCTCGCCGGCTGAACGCCGCCGCTCTTCGCGGCAGCCCTGACCCGCAGCAGCGAGCGCGGCTCCGGGCGCCGGCGCCCTGGCTGCCGGGTTTCAAGCAAGCGAAAACGGGTACAAACCGAGCCTGGTAAACGGGTGGGGTGACGGGCGACGAAGGGGGAGATGAGCGTGCATAGGTCGATGCGGACGCTGGGTGGAATGCTGGTGGCGGGGGTTCTCGGACTGGGGGCGCCAAGCTTCGCCTCGGCGGCGGAACCGGCCCCCTTTGGGCACCCCTGCACAATGGGCAACGGCGTGCGCTTCTGCCCAACGTCGACGCTTGAACAGCGCGTGGCGACCTTCGACGGCGTGCCATTGGACGTCGACGTGACGCTCCCCGAAACCGGCACGGGGCCGTTCCCCACGATCGTGATGCTCCACGGCTGGGGCGGTAGCAAGACGTCGTTCGAGTCCAGCACGCCGCTGGGCGACGGCAACCAGACGTTCGACTACAACAACCTCTACTACGCACAGCACGGCTACGCCGTCGTCAACTACTCGGCGCGAGGCTGGGGCAACTCGTGCGGCACTCCCTCCTCGCGCGAAGCGCCAGGCTGCAAAGAAGGCTGGATACGCCTGGCCGACCAGCGCTACGAGGCCCGCGACAGCCAGTACCTGCTCGGGTTGCTGGTCGATCAGAAAATCGCCAGGCGCGGAGCGCTCGCCAGCACCGGCATCTCCTACGGCGGTGGACAGAGCATCGAGCTCGCGTACCTGAAGAACCAGATCCGGCTGCCCAACGGCCAGTTCGCGCCATGGACCAGCCCGAAAGGAACCCCGCTGGCGATCACGGCGACGTTCCCACGCTGGCCGTGGTCTGACCTGGTGGACGCTCTGACGCCGAACGGGCGCTTCCTGGACAACGAAATCGCGCCGTTCGCACAGAGCTACGAACCGTTCGGCGTGGAGATCCAGAGCTACACGTCCGGGCTCTACGCGCTGGGCAACGCCAGCGGCTACATCGCGCCGGCCGGTCAGGACCCCGAAGCGGACCTGACCAAATGGTTCGCAGCGACGAACGCCGGGGAGCCGGCGTCACCCGAAGACGAAGCGATCGCGAAACAGATCTACACCTACCATCAGGGCTACGGTCTGCCGGGCACTCCCGCGCCGATGCTGCTGGAGAGCGGCTGGACCGACGATCTCTTCCCGCCGTCGCAGTCGCTGCGCGTCTACAACGCCGCGCACGCGGTGAAAGGCTACACGGCGCTGCTGCTGGGAGACCTCGGGCATAGCCGCGGCTCGAACAAGGAAAACACCGACCATGCCTTCAACGAAACGGCCGCCAGCTTCTTCGGCGCGAAGCTGCAGCACTCCGGCACGGTCCCGCCGAACCTCAGCGTGACCGCGTACACGCAGACCTGCCCGAAGGGCGCCGCCGGCGGCGGCCCGTTCACCGGCAGTACGTGGCCGAGGCTGCACAAGCACACGGTTACCTTCGGCTCGATGCCGGCCCAGACATTCACCTCAGCGGGCGGCAATCCGACGATCGCGGCGGAATACGACCCGATCGGCGGGACGAGCGACGCGTGCAAGGCCGTGAAAGCCGAAACGGAGCCGAACACCGCGAACTACACGACGGGGAGCCCCGGGTTCACGCTCCTCGGCCTGCCGAAGGTGACCGCCGCGATCAAAACGGTGGGGCCGTTCGGCGAGCTCGCGGCGCGGCTGTGGGACGTGCTTCCCAGCGGCGAACAGCGGCTGATCAGCCGCGGCATGTACAGGCTCACAGAAAACCAGACGGGCACCATCACGTTCCAGCTGCACGGCAACGGCTACGAATTCCCGGCCGGCGACACGGTCAAGCTGCAGCTGCTGGGGCGCGATGCGCCGTACTACCGAGCGAGCAACGGCGCGTTCAGCATCGAAGTGAGCGACGTGAAAGTCTCGCTGCCGACTCCGTAGCACGCCGGGCTCAGTCCTCCGCAGCGACATCCCGCCGCGGGCTCTGAACGGAGCCGGCGGCGGGTGTGGCACGCGCTGCGACTGCGGCAGGCGCCCGTCGGCGCGCCCATGAGAGGATTCTCGCCTCGCCGCAGGCCGGCGGGCCCCACGACCGACCCATACCCAAGGAGACACCATGCCCGATATCGAGTTTTCGACGAGCTCCGGCACGACCCCCGGCTACCTGGCCGTTCCCGAGGGCGAGCGTGGGCCGGCGACGATCGTGCTGCAGGAGTGGTGGGGCCTCGACGAGCACATCCGCGACATCTGCGATCGCTTCGCGGCGGAGGGATTCTTCGCGCTTGCGCCGGACCTGTTCCGAGGTGAGACGACTACCGAGCCGAGCGAGGCCGAACAGAAGATGATGGCGATGTCGATGGACCAGGCCGAGCAGGACATGTGTGGAGCGGCCGACTACCTCGCCTCACGGCCGGGCGTGGAAGGCAAGGGGGTGGGGGCGGTCGGCTTCTGTCTCGGCGGTGGCCTGGCGGTCTGGGCCGCGGCGAGCTGCCCGCAGATCGCCGCCACGGTCACCTACTACTACGTGATGCCGCACGGCAAGCCGGACTTCACGAAGATCAAAGGCCCCGTGCTGGGACATTTCGGCACGGCCGACGAATTCATCCCGCCCGAGGCGGCGAAAGAGCTCGAATCCGAGCTGCGGGCCGCCGGGGTGGACGTCACATTCCACTTCTACGAGGGCGCCGGGCACGCCTTCTTCAACGACACCAACCGGCTCGGGACCCACAACCCCGAGCTCGCGCGGCTCTCCTGGCAGCGCACCGTCAGCTTCCTGCGTGAGGCGTTGAGCTGACACGCCAACCACGTCGCCGGCGTGAGCGGCGAAGCCGCGGCCGCCCGCCGGCGGCCCTCGCGGGCGGGGGCCCTCGGCGCCCCCGGAGCTGCCCCCGAGGAGGGGCGCACCGCGCTCACAGGCGCCAATAGGAAAGGATGCGCCCGGATGGATCGGGATTACGAGCTGCAAACCCACAAGGCCGAGGACCGCCACTGGTGGTATCGCGGCCGACGGACAGTCATCGAGCGGGTGCTCGCCGGCATGCGCCTACCGGCGCGTGCCCGCATCCTCGACGCCGGCTGCGGGAGCGGGCGCAACATGATCGAGCTGGCGCGTCACGGCACGGTCACCGGCGTAGAGCTCTCGCCGACGAGTGTCCGCCTCGCACGCGAGCGCGGGATCGGCGAGGTCATCGAGGGCTCGGTGCTGGAGATGCCGTTCTCGGCCGACAGCTTCGACCTGGCGGTGAGCCTCGACGTGATCGAGCATCTCGAGGACGACCTCGCGGCGCTGCGTGAGATGCGCCGCACGGTCACGCCCGGCGGATCGCTGCTCGTCACGGTGCCCGCCTACCCGTGGCTGTGGAGCGGCCACGACGAGATCAACCACCACCATCGGCGCTACACGCGACGCTCACTGGAGCAGGTCGCCGAGCGGGCAGGCTGGGAGCAGGTGCGGACGACCTACTTCAACTCGCTCCTGCTGCCGGCCGCGATCATCCTCCGCGTGCTCGACCGGCTGAGCACCAAGACGACCGAGTCGAGTCTCGACCTGTGGGTGCCGCCGGCGCCGTTCAACTGGCTGCTCGAGCGCCCGCTCGCACTGGAGGCGGCTGTGATCGGGGGCGGCGGGCGCATTCCCGCCGGCCTCTCGCTGCTCGCCGTCTTCCGCTGAGTCGCTGGCGCCGGGCGCTTGGGCTCAAACGTCCCCGTCGACCATCGCGACGGGCGGCTGTGACCTGAACGTCCAGGCACGATTGGCGAAGAACGTAGTGATGGTGACCACGGCCGTCGCGAAGGCCTGGGCGAGCAGCTTGTCGAGGCGCGCGTCGTGGACGAACAGGTACAGAAGGCCCTCGTTGATTCCGAGACCACAGCTCTGCACGATCGCCCATCGCACCGGCGTGAGCGCATCTCCGACGTGCCCCCGGAAGGTCCACCGCCGGTTGAGCAGAAAGCCGTTGGTGGCGCCGGCGATGAAGCCGACCGCCGAGGCGGCGAGATACCAGACTCCGAATCCCTTCAACAGGAGCAGGTACACGGCGAACGTGATCAACGTGTTGGACACACCCACGATCCCGAACTTCACGAGCTGGACGAACAGGGGCGCGCGGAGCCGCCTGCCAGCTCCCGCTAGGCTTGAAGGGGATCTCGGCGGATCAGGGCGCTGGGAAGACATCCGTAGACAGGATGAACGATAAATTCATGGACGGCTTAGGACGCTCATGGAACATTGGGAAAGTGGCCGCTCCGCGGCGCCTCCTCTGAAGGCTATGACGATCTCGGACAAACCCCTTCGCACTCCCACCCTGCTGAGCGTGGTCGCGCCCGTCTACGACGAGCAGGAGCTCATCGAGGAGTTCATCGCGCGTGCCGTGGCGGCCGTCGCCGACTACGAATTCGAGCTGGTTCTCGTCAACGACGGCAGCTTAGACCGCACCCCCGAGCTGCTCGACCGCATCGCCGCGACAGACCCGCGCGTGCGCGTCATCCACCTGTCACGAAACTTCGGTCACCAGGCCGCGCTGACCGCCGGCCTCGAGCACGCCGCCGGCGACGTGGTGGCGATGATCGACGCCGACCTGCAGGACCCGCCGGAGCTGATCCCCGACATGGTCGCCCAGTGGAGCCAGGGCGCCGACGTCGTGTACGCCGTTCGCAAGCAGCGCGAGGGCGAGACTGCCTTCAAGCTGGCGACGGCTTCGTGGTTCTACAAACTGTTCGACAAGCTCGCCCAGGTCGACCTCGAGCCGAACTCCGGCGACTTCCGCCTGCTCGACCGTGGAGCGCTGAACGCGCTGCTGGCGATGACCGAGCGCTCGCGCTTCCTGCGCGGCATGACCGTCTGGGTCGGGTTCAACCAGACGGCCGTGTCCTATCAGCGCGACGCCCGTCATGCCGGCGAGACCAAGTACACGCTGCGCAAGATGCTGCGCTTCTCGCTTGACGCGATCGCGTCGTTCTCGCATCTCCCGCTGCAACTGGCCACCTATGCCGGGCTGCTCAGCGCCGGCGTGGCCTTCATCGCGATCCCTGTCGTGATCGGCCTGCGCATCGCCGACTCCTACCTTCCCGGGTTCAGCTCGCTGACGATCGCCATCCTGCTGCTCGGCGGCATCCAGCTGATCGCGATCGGCGTGATCGGCGAGTACGTCGGTCGCATCTACGACGAGGTCAAGCATCGACCGCTGTACATCGTGCGCGAGGAGCGCAACCGCCCGACCGGCCCGGGACGTGCCGCGGCCGCTCCGGTGACCCGTGCCGGCCTGGCCGCCCGCACTCCAGAGCGCATCGTCTGACGCTCTCGACCGCTCCGCCGCAGAGCTCTGCGTGTTTTGATCCGGCGATGAGACGCTGCCGGCATCGACCTCCAACCGACGCCTGGGCGATCCGCTGTGCGACGGCCTTGACGCTCGGCTGCCTGTGGGCCGGCATCGGCGCGGCGGGCGCAGCGAGCGCGGCGGCCGACGTGTGCGCCGGCTCGGACGGCCGTCCGTGCCCGTATGCCTCCGCGGTCGTAATCGGCCAGCGGGCTGAGGGGATGCTGCGGTTTCCGGAGGCCGTGGCCGTGGACACGCAGGGCAACGTGTACGTCGCCGACCAGTTGAGCTACGTCGTGCAGAAGTTCACGGCGGGCGGGACATTCGTGACCGAGTGGGGCTCCTACGGCGGGGGCCATGGGCAGTTCGGGCCGATCGGTGGCCTCGCAACGGACGCCGCCGGCAACGTGTACGTCGTCGACTCGAGCCACAACCGGATCGAGAAGTTCGACGGCAACGGCGCGTTCATCATCGCGTGGGGCCATCGCGGCACCGCGCTCGGGCAGTTCAAGTTCGGCTCCTCGCAGGACTTCACCAAGCCGCCGGGCGGCGGGATCGCCGTGGCGGGAGGCCGCGTGTACGTCGCCGACAGCGGCAATGACCGCATCGAGCGCTTCAACCTCGACGGCGGAGAAGCGATGGAGTGGGGCTCGCTGGGCAGCGGCCCCGGTCAGTTCTCCTATCCGCGCGGCGTCGCCGCGAACGAAGGTGAGGTGATCGTCAGCGACGACGACAACCACCGCATCGAGAAGTTCGATCCGAACGGCGTGTTCCAGGCCTCGGTCGGCTCCTACGGAACCGGCGGCGAACAGTTCGGCTTCCCCTACGGCGTCGCACTGGACGCGGCGGGCAACATCTACGTGGCCGACGACATCAACCACCGGGTCGTGAAGCTGACGCCGTCGCTGACGTTCGCCGGTGTGTGGGGCGGGTTCGGATCCAAGCCGGGGCAGCTCGGGTTCCCGCGCGCACTGGCAAGCGACCCCGCCGGTGACACATATGTCGCCGACACCGCCAACGACCGCGTCCAGGTATTCGGGCCGAGCGGCAACTACCTGCGCACGATCGGGTTCTCCGCACGCGGCCCGGCGGGACTCACGGCGCCGCGCGGCCTCGCCATCGACCCGAGCGGCCGGCTGCTCGCCTCCGACACGATCGGCAACCGCGTCGACCTGTTCGCAGCCGGCACCGAGGCGTGGGCGGGCCAGTGGACGGGAGCCGGTGGCTATCGCGCACGCTTCAAGGAACCCGCAGGAATCGCCGCCGACCCACGGGGGTCTGTGTATGTCGCCGACCAGGGCAACGCTCGCTTGGTCCGGCTGTGGGGCGACGGCACGTTCCTGTCGGAAATAGGCGGCCCCGGGGACCTCGGGGGAGCTCAGCTGAGCGGCGCCGGCTCGGTTGCCGTGGCGGCCGGACCGGACACCACCTATGTGGCCGACAGCGCTCACAACCGAGTGCTCCTCTACGACGCAGCCGGCTCGCTGCTCGCGAGGTTCGGCGCCCGGGACGGAGACGGCTCGCCGGGGAGCGAACCTGGCGCCTACTCCCATCCGGCCGCGGTCGCGGTCGACGGCGTCGGCTACGGATACGTGGCCGACACGGGGAACGATCGTGTCGTGAAGCTCTCACCAGGCGGGACGGTGATCCTCGCGTGGGGCTCGCGCGGAGCGGGCGAGGGGCGCTTTCACTCTCCGACCGGGATCGCCACCGACGCCGCCGGGAACGTGTACGTGGTCGACAGCGAAAACAACCGCGTCCAGGTGTTCGACTCGGACGGGCACTTTCTCGCCAAGTGGGGCGTGCGGGGCGCGGGCCTCGGTGCGTTCTCTCAGCCGACGGCGGTCGCGGTCGGCTGCAACGGCAGCGTGTACGTGGCGGATACGAACAACAATCGCGTGCAGCGCTTCGACCCCGTCGCAGCGGCCGGGACGGGATGCCTGGCGCCCGGCGTGTGGCCGCCCCCACTCGATGTCTCACCAGTCCTGCACCTCACTCTCCAGCGGCGCGCATCGGTGCTCGGCCGGCGGGCGCTCGCGCTCAGCGTCAGCTGCCAGCGCGGCTGCAAGATCCTCGCTGCCGCGACGCTCGCGCCGCTTGGCGGGCGCCGTTCGGTGCCGCTGGTCGCCGCCGCCCGATCGCTGCCGGCGGCCCTGACGACACACGTTCGCCTGCGTGTCGGCCCCAGCGCGCTGCGCCGCCTGCGCAGGGCTCTCGGCCGCCGACGCGTGCTGGTCGCGCGCGTGAACATCGTGGCCGCCGGCCCAACCGGGCGACGGAGCAGCGTGACCACCAGCTACCTCGTGACCCGCTAGCCCCGATAATGCGCCGATGAGCAACGACGAGCCGCCGGGCGAGGACGACTACCCGGGCATGGAATATCGCCAGGAGCGCATCAGGGTCGAGACCGAGCGCCACCGCATAGAGGGCGTTCTGAGGCTCGCGCGCGACGGATATCGGAGCCGCGTGTCCGACGTGCTGAACGCCTCCGAGCGCGATTTCATCACGCTCACCGAGGTCAGCGTGTCCCCCATCGAGGGAGGGCCGGTCGAGCTTCACCCCTACCTCACCCTCGCGCGCCGGCACATCGTCTTCGCCGTGGCCTCCTCCGAGCAGGCCGAGGCCTGAGCGGGGCCGGCCCGCGCGCGGTCCAGTCCTCGCGGGCGTATCACCGCCGGCGCTGCTCTGGCCCGCGCGCGGTCCACTCCTCGCGGGCGTATCACCGCCGGCGCTGCTCGCCCCACAGGGTCGCCGTCAGCGAACGCGGTCCGCCGCGGTCGCGGTGCTCACCGAGATACAGCCCCTGCCACGTGCCCAACGAGAGCTGCCCACCCGCTACGGGCAGCGTCAGCGTCGCCCCGAGCAGCGAGGCCTTGACGTGAGCGGGCATGTCGTCGGCGCCCTCCATCGTGTGAGTCCAGAGCTCGCTGCGCTCCGGCACCGCATGGTCGAACCACGTCTCGAAGTCGCGTCGAACGTCGGGGCTCGCGTTCTCGTTGAGCGTCAGCGAGGCGGAGGTGTGGCGCAGGAGCAGATGCAGCAGGCCGACCTGCATCTCCTGCAGCTCGGGCAGGGCGCCGAGAACCTCGCGGGTGATCAGGTGAAACCCGCGGCGGCGCGGCTCGAGTGTCAGCTCACGCTGAAGCCACATCCAGGTTCACCCTAGCGATGGGGCCGCGGCCGGACAGGTTCCGCGGGGCGCCGATGTCCAAGGGGTTTGAGCAAACGCTTGGGCGGGGTATCTATGCCCGCGTTGAGCGAATGACCAGACCAGGGAGGTCGGCGCGGGTGATACTGAGGCGGGGGGCCGCAGCGATGCGGATCGGCATGATGATGGCGTGCGGGGCGGCCCTGCTGGCGCCGGCAGCGGCGCAGGCGAGTCCACCGACGAGCTTCGATCCCGTGGTGGAGGCGAAGAACTTCTCCATCACCCAGCAGCGCCAAGCCGTCTACGACACGCCCGAATACCAGTCGAAGCTGACCGAACAGAGCCTCCTGAACCTCAACGAAGCGCTCGCCACGCAGGCGGCTGACCCCGGCCGCTTCTTCACCAACAACCTGTGCTGGAACGGCGGCAACGGCTGCGCCGGCGACGTCCGTCTCTACAACTGGGAAAAGAACGGCTACGGGATCGTCCGCAAGGTGCTGTTCACCGCCCGCAACGGCGCCACGCTGTCCGGCCGCGTCTGGGCGACGGCCGCCGGTCCGGCCAAGCGCCCGGGCATCGTGCTCACCAACGGCTCTGTCCAGGCCAACGAACCGCTCTACTGGTACGCGGCGCAGGCGCTGGCGAAGGACGGCTACGTCGTGCTGACGTTCGATCCCCAGGGGCAGGGCCAGAGCGACACGTTCGGACAGTCGCCCGACCAGGAAGAGGGAGCGCCGGCGCAGAGCGACGGCCGCCCGTTCTACGACGGCACCGAGGACGCCGTGAACTTCATGCTCTCCACTCCGCGGCATCCGTACGTGCCGGTGGCAAGCTGCATGACCGGCACGAGTCATGCGGCCAAGCAGAACGAACGGGTCAAACAGGGCTTCGACGCGCCGTACAACCCCCTATGGAGTGTTCTGAACCCGAAGAAGATCGGGCTCGTCGGACACTCCTACGGAGCGCTCGGCGTCTCCTACATCGCCCAGTGGGACCCGCGCGTCAGCGCAGTGGTGGCGTGGGACAACCTCGGCCCGCCGGCGCCGGAAGGAGCCGAAGTCCCGGGTGGCGGCTCCGGCCATACGCTCGGTGAGAAGCCGTGCCCGGCGAACCCCGCGAATCGTACGCCGGCGCCGATAACCAAGCCCGGCCTGGGGATCTCAGCCGACTACGGCCTGCCCCCCACCCCCAACACCTCGCTCCCCGACCCCGTCGCCAAGTCGAGGGAGTCACGTGCCTACAGCGAAGCCGGCGTTGACAGCGGACAGATCGTCATCCGCGGTGGTTCGCACCTCGACTTCAGCTTCATCCCAAACCAGGCCTTCGGCGCGTCGCTGCGCGGCGCGGACGAGATCGCGTGGTACACCTCGGCCTGGTTCGACAAGTACGTCAAGCACCAGGCTTCGGCGGACCGGCGCCTGTTGACGACGCGCTGGCGCGAAGATCCCGTCGAGGCGGCGATCGACCCGAACCACGACGGGAACGCGTTCTCCTTCTACTACTACTCGCGACTGAACGTCCACCTCGCTGGCGGCGGCGCGTTCGACTGCGAGGAACTGCGAGAAGGCTGCCCGGGACTCGTTGCCAAAGACGGCTACCGCGGCTCCTACTCCTACCTCGCCGTGGACACGAGCCGCGACGGCTGAGCGACCTCGGCGAGCGTGCCCCTAGGCTGCGAAGCGCTGGGCGGAGCGTGCCCGGCGCTTGGCCGCCTCGAGCTCCCGGTCCTTCGGGGGCGCAGACGTGACGAGGTCATCGAGCAGTCGCCTCGTGGCGCGCGCGACGTCCTCGACGGCCCGCTCGAACGCCGCCTCGTTGGCGTGGGAGGGCTTGGTCGAGCCGCTGATCTTGCGCACGTACTGAAGCGACGCCTCTTGCACCTCGCTGTCGGTCGCGGGAGGGGCGTAGTTGTGTAGGGATCTGATGTTTCGGCACATTGCGCAAGCGTAGCGATCAACCCCGCGATACGCTCGCGGCATGGAGCCCATGCCACAGGTCACGCTGGGCGAGCGAATGGAGATCGCCGCCGCGCGCGCGATCGGCTCGCTTCCCCCGGGCGCAAAGCGGCGAATCGCCGGGGAGCCGATCCGGCGCGACGGGCTCGAGCTCGATCTCGACATGCAGGTCCTGCTCAAGCTGGAGGAACGGGATCCGCGGCCCCCGCTCTCCGCAGGCACGCCCCACCGGGCGCGCAAGGATCTCCGTCACTCCGTGCGCGTCGTCTCCGGCCGGCCCCCCGCAGTCGCGACACCGCGTGAGACCACCGTCGCGGGAGCCGAAGGACATCTGCCGGCGCGTCTATACGTTCCGGACGACGCTGAGGAAGACGCCCCCGGAGGACCGCTGGTCGTCTATTACCACGGCGGCGGCTGGGTGGCCGGCGACCTCGACACGCACGACGCCCCCTGCCGGCTGTTGTCAAAGTCCTCCGGCGCACGCGTGCTGAGCGTGGCCTATCGGCTTGCTCCGGAGCATCCATTCCCGGCGCCCGTCGAAGACGCGGTAGCGGCCTTCCACGATGCCGTCGCGCGCTCCGAAGAGCTCGGTGCAGACCCTGCCCGCATCGCCGTCGCCGGCGACAGCGCCGGCGGCCACCTGGCGGCCGTCACCGCCCGGCAGGCTCTCCTCGAAGGAGGGCCCGCTCCGGCGTTCCAGCTGCTGATCTATCCGGCCACCGACCTCTCCGAGACCGCCCCCTCGCGCCTGGAGTTCGCGGAGGGCTTCGTGCTGACGAAGGAGAACATGGACTGGTACGAGGAGCAGTTCCTCGGCTCGAGCGCCGACCGCCGTGACCCGCGCGTATCGCCGCTGCTGGCCGACGTCGACCCCGCCGTGGCCCCTGCGCTTGTGGTGACGGCCGGCTTCGATCCCCTGCGCGACGAGGGCGAGGCCTATGCGCTGAAGCTGCAGGAGGCAGGCGTGCGGACGATCCTGCGGCGACACCCGGGCTACCTACACGGCTTCACGCACGTGCTCATCTTCGGCCCCGGCCCGCGCGAGGCGATCGCGGAGATGGGCGGAGTGCTCCGCGCAGCGCTGGCCGGCTGAGAAGGCGCTCTCTCGCGCGAGCCCCGAGGCCACGGGCACCTCGGCGCGTGGGCTGTCCGCATACAACATGCGTCCGTGCCGCGGTCACGGTCGCTTTGTGGGCGTAGCGTCCATTTGGACATGTCGTCATTGCTGGCCTCCCCCTATGCGCGTCAGGGCGGCCTTCGCTCCAGGCGTCCACCGCCCCGGCCTCGTACCGCTGCCGCACCGCCACCGGCTCATGCGCCTCCGCGCATGCGGCTGTACCTGCCGATGGCGATTCTCGTCACGACGCTCGTGACGTTCCTCCCGGCGGCCCTCGTAGCGACGCTCGCCCCGCAGGGGGGTACGGCGCTGACCGTCGGTTCGGGAATCGCCGCGGTCGCTCTGTCAATGGCGGTCGCAACGGCGGCGGCTGCGCTGTGGAAGCGCCAGCCCCGGTCGCGCGACATTCTCTTCGCCGACCTGCTGCTGTGGGGCTGGCTGAGGCGCTGCTGGACCGAGCGGCGGCTGGCGCGGGCGCGGGAGCTCTACGAGTCCGCTCGCCGATCCGGGCCGATGGTGAGCATCGAGCTGCTGGCCGGCCTCGGCCGGCTGATGGAAGCACGCGACGCCTACACCCACGGCCACGGCCAGCGGGTCGCCCGCCACGCGGGGCGAATCGCGCGCGCGATGCACCTCCCCCCGACGGAGGTCGCGAAGATCCGCACGGCCGCTGCTGTGCATGACCTGGGAAAGCTCTACACGCCGAGAGACGTCCTCAACAACCCAGGGCGACTGTCCACGGCGGAATTCGACGTCATCAAGCGGCACGCTGCCGACGGTGCGGAGATGCTCGCGGATGTCGGGGACCGCGAGATCGTGGCGATGGTCCGCCATCACCACGAGCGAATCGACGGCCGGGGCTATCCCGACGGGCTGGCGGGCGCGGAGATCCCGCTTGGCGCGCGCATCATCGCCGTAGCGGACACGTTCGACGCGATCACCTCCAACCGCGCCTATCGCGGCGCCGGGACGCAGAAGCAGGCGCTGGAGGCCCTCGCAAGCGGGTCGGGCACGCAACTCGACGGCGACGCGGTCGCAGCCTTCCGCCACCGCTACTCCGATCGCCGTTCGGTGGGTTGGCTGGCGCTGGCAACGGCGGTGGCTCAGCGCTCTGTAGTCGCGATACAGGCAGCATCACACAGCGTGGGCGCGGGCGGAGCGATCACGTCCCTGCTGCCGGCGCTGGGCGCCGCCGGGCTGTTGACCCTCTCCCCTGGCCTGCATCGGCATGTCTCGAGGACCCCTCACCGCGCTGCCGCGGTGGCCGCAGCCCATCCGCATGTTCTCCCGGCGAGCCCGCTAACGCATGCCGTGCGGCAGGCAACGACACCCGCCCGAAGAAGCGCTCCGACCGGGCCCGCTCCGCACAAGCAAACGATCGCGCGCATCGCACCGGTCAGAGGCACGTCGGGTCGTCCGCCGACTCACCGGCCGAACACCACCTCGAGCGGCCGGCCGAGCGCTGCAGGGCGAGCCCCTGCCGACGGCGCGGCGCCGCCATCGCCGGTGAGCTCACCCCCGCCGGCACCGACCGTCACGTCCCCCCAGGTCGAAGTCGTCCCCCCGCCGGTCATCCCTGTTACTCCCACGCCGGTGATCCCCGGCGTGACACTCCCCCAGCTCCCCGTGCCGGTCGTGCCGCTGCCTCACGTCACCATCCCGCCGGTCGAAGCCAAGGTCACCGTACCGGGCATCGGCTGAGGCCTGCAGACGTCGGCCGCATCTCCCTTGCGGGCGGCAGCGGGCGGGTGCAAAGATCCTGCCTATGACGGTCGAGGAGCTGCTCGCACGCGCCCGGCGCAAGCTGCGACGGCTCGATCCCCACGAGGCGCTCGACGCGGTAGCGCACGGGGCGGTGCTCGTGGACATACGCTCGGAGTCCCAGCGGGAGCGTGACGGGTTTATCCCGGACGCGGTGCTGATTGAGAGGAACGTGTTGGAGTGGCGGTGCGACCCGTCTTCGCCGTGGCGCGACGAGCGGGTCAGTCGCGAGGACCGGCCGCTGATCGTTGTGTGCGATGCGGGCTACCAGTCGAGCCTCGCCGCCGCGACGCTGAAGGACATGGGCTTGGGCGGCGCGACCGACCTGGTCGGCGGGTTCCAGGCCTGGCGTGCAGCGGGCCTGCCCGTGGCGTCCGGATCAGGCGGCCGAGACGGCGCTCTCGACGTGCTCGGCTGAGTGAGCCTGCGCGCGCCCGTCGACGGCGACCCGCACGCCATACCTGGGAGCGAGCGTGATGCCTCTGAGGACGACGGGATCGGGACGTGGTCGCAGGGGACGCAGCTCGAGCGCCGGGACGACCACGCGGAGCACCTCGGCCATCTCAGCCTGGGCCAGCGCGGCGCCGATGCACCTTCGGATTCCCCCGCCGAAGGGCAGCCATGAGTAGGACTCGGCGCCGTCGTCGATGAACCGCTCGGGGCGGAAGGCCTCGGCGTGCGGATAGAGATCCTCACGCATCTGCACCAGCAGGATGGCGGGGTACACCTTGACCCCCGCCGGCAGCTCCCAGCCCGCCACCGTTCGGGGTGCTGTGAGCGTCCGCTCGGCCGCGTCGATCACGGGCCGCAGGCGGAGCGCCTCCTTGACCACCGCGTCGAGGTAGGCGTCGTCATCTGCAGCCGCGAGCTCCTTGCGCAGGCGAGCCAGGACGGTCGGGTTGCGCAGGAGCAGCTCGAATGCGAAAGCGAGGCCGGTGGCGGTCGTCTCGTGCCCTGCGCCGAGCATCGTGAAGAGCTCATCGCGCAGCTCGGCGTCAGTCATCCCCCTGCCCTGCTCGTCTTGCGCACAGAGCAGGAGCGAGAGCACGTCGGAGCGCCCGGCGAGGTCGGGCTCGAGCCGGCGGCGTTCGATCTCCTCATAGAGGGCCGCGTTGGCGGCACGCAGGCGCCGCCCGAATCGTCCGCCGGGGCTGAGCGGCCCAAGCTCAGCGCGCGCCGCCCGCGCCATCATGAAGATCGGGCTGCTGTCGATCACTGCGCCGAGCGTCGTTCGCAGGCGCTCCACCCGCTCACGCTCGGTCACCCCGAACACGGCTCGGCAGATCACCTCGAAGGTCAGCGCGCGCATGCGCTCCCGCAGGACGAGGTGCGCGCCCGGCTCCCACGTCGACATCTCGCGTTCGGTCACTTCGCGGATCACCTCACGAAACCCGGCTACTCGTGAGCCTTGGAACGGGGGCAGCAGCAGCTTTCGCTGACGCAGGTGCTCCTTGCCGTCGAGCACGAGAACCGAGTGCGGTCCGAGCACCGGCTCCATGAACGAGTTCGCCTCGCCGGCGCGCAGATCCGACTGGTCTCCGGTGAACAGCTCACGGATCGCCTCGGGGTCGGCGAGGTAGACGCCTGTGCCGAAGCCGAGCATCTTGATCGTGAAGACGTCGCCGTAGCGTGCATGCCACTCCCGCAGCACCTCGAGGGGCCGCCGGGCGAAGCGCACCGTGTTGATCACAGCGGGGGCACGCGGGCCAGGCGGGAGCGCCATCGGCCAAGTCTAGAGTGGGCGCGCGCCGAGCTCTGGTGGTACGGCATCGCGGGCGAGAGCCGCCCGTGACGCGGGGCCTTTCATCTTCCTGTCATGAGCGCAGCCGTAGCTTCTGGCTGCCTCATGACCCCCCAAACCGAAGGAGCACCGATCATGCGCAAGCGACTGAGGACGACCACGGGCGCGATCGCCGTCCTGGCGGCCCTCGCCCTCGGCGGCTCGGCCATCGCGTCGGCCGCCCAGAGCACGACCCATCACGCGAAGAAGCATGCCGTGCATCACGCCAAGAAGCACGTCGCCACGAAGTCGGCCAGCACGACGACCGCGACGGACACCGACACCGTGCAGTCCGGCGACCAGACGTCGCCCGACCCGGCCGGCGCCGCAGCCTCTTCGGAGGCCACGGGGAGCGAGACTGCGTCCGAGACGTCATCCGAGAGCTCGACGCCGAGCGACGGCCCGGGCGGTCACGAAGACCCCCCTGGGGAAGTCGACTTCCAGAGCGAAGCACAGGAATAGCCCCCCGCCCAAGCGCCCAGTGACCAAGCGGGGCGGGCCGCGGAGCAGCGGCTCGCCCCGGGGCGCCATTCAGGTTGGATTCAGATCCCGGTGACATCCTTGATGACATGCGTGTGTTGATCGTCGAGGACCACGCCAAGCTGGCCGGCCTGCTGCGCAGCAAATTTCAGAGGCACGGGATGGTCGTCGACGTCACGGAGCGGGGGGAGGACGCGCTGTGGATGGCCGGAAGCGCGCCGTTCGACGTTCTGATCCTCGACGTGATGCTGCCCGGCATCGACGGATTCGAGACATGTCGGCGCCTGCGAGCCGACGGCGTGGAGGCGCCCATCCTGTTGCTCACGGCGCGCGACGGCGTCGGAGATCGCGTTACCGGCTTGAACGATGGCGCCGACGACTACCTGATCAAGCCGTTTTCGTTCGAGGAGCTTCTCGCGCGTGTGCGCGCGCTCGCCAGACGTCCGCCCGCGCGTCGTCCCGAGGTTCTGGAGGTCGGTGACCTGCGCCTGGACTCGGCCGGCATGAGAGTCTGGCGGGGGCAGACCGAGCTCTCGCTGTCGGCCAAGGAGATGCTGCTCCTGGAGGCATTCATGACACGGCCCGGTGAGGTGCTCTCGCGGCTGGAACTGCTGGAGTCTGCGTGGGACCAGGCCTATGAGAACCGCTCGAACGTCGTCGACGCGTACATCAGGCGCCTGCGCGAGAAGATCGACCGGCCCTTTGGGCGCCGCACTTTGGAGACAGTTCGCGGCAGCGGCTACCGCCTGCACGGCGAGGCTCGATGAGAGGCCTTCGCCGCGCTCTCCTTCATCCGTCGCTGCGAATCAAGCTGACGCTTGCGTTCGCGGCGGCGATCGGCGTGCTGCTGACGTGCCTGGGACTGTTCATCTACGCCCGTTTTGAAGCCGGCCTGGATCAGTCGCTCAACCAGGGACTGCATTCGCGCACGAACGACGTGCGCGCTCTGGTGAACCAGGCCGATACGGGACTGGCCGACGCGGGCGGGGTGCGGCTCAGCAGCACGGGCGCCGGGTTCGCCCAGGTTCTCTCGCCGGGCGGCCAGGTGCTCGATCAGACCCCCGGCATCCCGCGCAGCCCGTTTCTAGCTGCCGGCGAAATCGCGGCGGCAGCCAAGCATCCGATCCTCACCACCACCACGATCAGCGGCGTGCCCGGTTCCGTCCGAGTGCTGGCGACACCGGTGCGCGCTCAGGACCGCTCGCTCCTGCTGGTCGTCGGCACCTCGCTGCAGAGCCGTGCCACGACGCTGCAGAACCTGCGTGACGTGATGCTCCTCGGCGGCCCCGTCGCCCTAGTGCTCGCATCGCTGCTCGGATACGCCGTATCCGCCCTGTCGCTGCGCAGCGTCGAGGCGATGCGCACCCAGGCGAAACGGCTCTCGGTGGCCGAGCCGGGACGCCGGCTGCCGGTGCCGCCGGCTCACGATGAGATGCGCCGCCTCGCTCTCACGCTCAATGAGATGCTCGACCGCAACGACGTCGCGTTCGCCCGGGAGCGACGTTTCGTCGCAGACGCGAGCCATGAGCTGCGTTCGCCGCTGGCGGTGCTGAAGACCGAGTTGGAGGAGGCGCTCAGTGGAGACGCCTCCGAAGATGAGCTTCGTCTTGCCCTTGCCTCGGCAGATGCCGAGACCGATCGCATCGCGAACCTCGCGCGCGACCTGCTGACGCTCGCCCAGGCCGACGAAGGGAGGCTCACGATCGAGCGGGGTCCTCTGCGGCTGAACGAGGCACTCGAACGCATCGGGCAGCGCTTCGCCCAGCGGGCGCGCTCGGAGGGACGGATGCTCGTGATCAGCGTGCCCGACGAGATGATCATCCACGCCGACCCCCTGCGCCTGGAGCAGGCTCTCTCGAACCTCGTCGACAACTCGCTGCGTCATGGTGGCGGCACTGTCGTTCTGACCGCCGTTCGCCGCGACGGCTTCGTCGAGGTGCGTGTGGCAGACGGCGGGCCGGGATTTCCCGAGGCATTCCTGGACATCGCCTTTGAACGCTTCTCTCGTCCCGATGTCGGCCGAACGACCGAGGGCACGGGCCTGGGTCTGTCAATCGTGTCGAGCATCGCGCGCGCACACGGTGGCGAGGCCCACGTCGCCAACCGGCCCGGCGGCGGGGCGGAGGCGTGGATCACGCTTCCCGACACCGCGGACGTGGTGCCGCAGGATGCAACGCCGGGGCGCGGGGTCTCGCTCGCGAGCAGCTAGGCGTCGCAGTCGCCCTCGAGTTCGCCCGACCCGTGCATCGCCGCCTCCTCGTGGAGGATGCGCCAGCCCTCCATGAAGTACGTGCGTGCGTCGGGCGAGAGCCGCTCGAGGGTGTGGCGAATCGGGGCAAGCGCGATCACCAGCCAGCCCGCCATGGCATCGCGATAGTCCTCGTGCACGCGTACGATCGTCCGCCTGCGGTCCTGATCGTCCTCGGCGCGCTCGACCAGGCCAGCGCGGCTGAGCTCGCCTACGATCGTGCTCGTGCTCGAGAGCAGCAGGCCGAGGCGCTTGGCCAGTTCACTGACGCCGATCGGTTCGGCGGCCGCGACGGCCAGCAGCGCGCTTGCGTGACGCTTTCCGAGGGAGGCACGTTCCAGCGCACTGCGCATGGGCGAAGGTGCGGGCACCGCGCTTCGGAGGTCGTGCAGGGTGACCGGCAAGAGCGAAATGAGCTCGGTGACGTCCTCCTGGAGACTCGCTCCAGAATTGATCTTGGTATCGCTCGTGACTGCCATGACGCGTCTGCTACGCTCCTTCGATCTGCGAACCATTCCTAAAAAGAACTGTTCTCTCTTCAACAGTATACCCGGAGGTCTGACATGAGCCCGACGACACCGCAGGAGCGCAGGCTGGGAATCGTGGCGCGCGTCGGCAGCTGGGCCGCCGCGCACCGGCGGATCGTCCTGCTGGGCTGGGTCGTCGCGCTGGTCGGATCGTTCGGCATCTCCAGCGCCGTCGGCACGAACTACAGCAACAACTTCTCGCTGAAGGGCACCGAGTCACAGCGCGCCGTGGACCTGCTGAAGCGCGACTTCCCCGCTCAGTCGGGCGATTCCGACCAGATCGTCTTCTATACACGCGGCGGGAGCGTGACGGCTCCGGGCGTCCAGGCGCGAGTGGCGCCGGTGCTGGCGCAGATCGCACGGCTCCCCCACGTCACGAGCGTCGTCAGCCCCTACTCCGCTGCGGGGGCGCGGGCCGTGTCCAGAGACGGGCAGATCGCCTTCGCGACGGTGAACTTCGATGAGCGAGCAAACGTCCTTCCGAAGGTGGCTGTCGAACGGGTCATCTCCGTCGCGCACACCGCGCGCTCCCCCCAGCTGGAGGTCCAGCTCGGCGGCCAGGCGATCGAGCAGGCGGAACGCGTCTCGCTCGGTGCCGTGACCGCCGTGGGACTCGTCGCCGCGATGATCGTGCTGCTGATCACCTTCGGCTCGCTGCTCGCGATGGGGCTGCCGATCCTCACCGCCCTGCTCGGCCTCGGCACGGGGATCGGCCTGGCCGGCCTCGCCTCGCAGGTCATCTCGACACCCGACTTCGCGACGCAGCTCGCGGTGATGATCGGGCTCGGCGTCGGGATCGACTACGCGCTGTTCCTGATCACCCGCTTCAGACAGAACTACCGCTCAGGGATGGACCTGCAGAGCTCGATCACCGAAGCGATGGACACCGCCGGGCGAGCCGTGCTGTTCGCCGGCATCACGGTGGTCATCGCCCTGCTCGGCCAGTTCGCGCTCGGGGTGAGCTTCCTCTACGGCCTCGCGGTCGACTCCACGCTCGCGGTGCTGATGACGATGCTCGCTGCGCTCACCCTCCTGCCCGCCGTGCTCTCCCGCTACGGCGAGCGCATCGCACGACCTGGCCGGCGAGCTCGCAGGAGCGGAGAGTCCTCGGCGGCACTGGACGCCCGCAGTCTTTGGGCGCGCTGGGCCGGGGTCGTGCAGCGCCACCCATGGCCCGGAGCCGTCGCGGGCCTGCTGATCATGCTCACGCTCGCGGCTCCAGCGCTCGCATTGCGCCTCGGCAACAGCGACGCGGGCAACAACCCTCCCAGCTCGACCAGCCGCCAGGCCTACGACCTTCTTGCCAGGGGCTTCGGGCCCGGGTTCAATGGACCGCTGCAGATCGTCGCCTCGATGCCGACCGCCGGCGACAAGGCCGCCGTGTCCGCCATTGGCGCGTCTCTGCGGACGGCCCCGGACGTCGCGTCCGTCTCTCCCGCCCGGCTCAGCCCCAACGGACAGACTGCCGTGTTCCTCGTCTATCCGAGCTCGGCGCCCCAGTCGCTGGCAACGAGCAACCTCGTGGACAATCTGCGCAAGGTGACGGTTCCGCCGCTCGCCAAGAGCACAGGAACAAGGATCCTCGTGGGAGGCCAGCAGGCGGCGACGACCGACTTCACGAGCGTCCTCTCAGGCAAGCTTCCGCTGTTCATCGGCATCGTGGTGGCGCTCTCGGCACTGCTTCTGCTGATCGTCTTCCGCTCGCTCGTGATACCGCTGCAGGCGGCATTCATGAACCTGCTGTCGATCGGCGCCTCATTGGGCGTGGTGGTCGCGATCTTCCAATGGGGATGGCTGGGGAGCTTCTTCAACGTGAAGGGTGGCCCGATCGAGGCCTTCATCCCGGTGATGCTGTTCGCGATCGTGTTCGGGCTGTCGATGGATTACGAGGTGTTCCTCGTCTCGCGCATCCACGAGGAGTGGACGCGACGACGCGATCCGTCGCAGGCGGTGACCCGTGGCCTCGCGTCCACCGGGCGAGTGATCACGGCCGCCGCGACGATCATGATCTGCGTGTTCCTGTCTTTCGCCTTCGGCGATCAGCGCGTGCTCAAGCTCTTCGGCCTGAGCCTCGCAAGCGCCGTGTTCCTCGACGCGTTCGTGGTTCGCATCCTGCTCCTCCCCTCTGTGCTGGAGCTCCTCGGACGGCGTACATGGTCGCTGCCTGATTGGCTCGAGCGACGGCTGCCGCATCTCGCGATCGACGGTCCCGACTCGCGTGTCCCCGCGCCTGAGACAGAGCCGGTGAAGCAGCCGGCGTGAGCCGGCGCGCCGCGCGAGCCGGCGGCTCGAGGCCCCGGTTTCGAGCGAAACGGAGAGGGCGGGATTCGAACCCGCGATGGAGTTTGATCCCCATACTCGCTTAGCAGGCGAGTGCCTTCAGCCGCTCGGCCACCTCTCCTTGAGCGTTGGACGCGAGTTTAGAGCCTGCCAGGTGTGCCGCGGCAGCGAGTGGCGTCTGCGCGCCGAAGTCCCGGGGGGCCCGGGGGGGCTGGTGGCCCCAGGTCTCATTGGTCTTGACTTCACACCATTAGCTGCTACGCTCGCACCAGCAGGGAGGCGGAATGGGAGCGAAGGAACGCTGAGGGGAATGGGATCTTGGTCTCCGCGCACAGCCTTTTGGTCCTTCGGGCGCGGACACCGAGTTTCTCGGTGCAATGAGAGGACGGGAACATGTACGTCGAGCTTGCCGAGGCGCTTGTGCACGCCCGACCGGAGGACGAGGACGAGGCTATCGCTGTCCTTGAGTGGATCGCCGCGCGCGAGGGGAAGAAACTGGCCGACCTGGTTGAGGAGTGCCGCCCGGTCCAAGACGTCGGCTGACCTTGCCCACCGGGCGCCGCGAGATTTCCGGAGCCCACGGGGGCCGTGGCGGAGACATGACGTCAACCGAGATGGGCAGACCGTTAATTGGCTCAATCGGAATGAACTTCGGCTCACCCTCGCTCCTGCTCGGCGGTAGGTCCCGCAACGGCCATAGCGCCCAGGCCACTAACGCGAGAAAGCACAAGATGATCGCCAGCATCACCATATTTTCCGCATACCCCGGGCCGCTTGGGCCTAAACCGCAGTGAACTGGCCTCGGTGCGAAGCTGGGCTTGACCGTTGGGTTTGTGCCAACGAAATCGCGGGCACATTTGCCACGCCGGGTCCCGAAGAGTGATCCTCGAAAGGGCGGTTGTCGGGCGCACTATCCCGCGCTCCGGCCCACCGGGTCGTCAAAGGCGAAGCCCCTGAGGTAATCCGAACCTCAGGGGCCTTGCCGCTTTGCGAGCCACCCAGGCTTTGTCACATATATCCCGCCGTGGCATATTTTTGTGGACCGAGCATGGTGGGAGACGCGACGAGTTTGGCGTGTCCCACTAAAGGGAATCTTGCACTGGCCGGCTGGAGCGGCTGTTGACGAGAAGCCATGACGCTCGTGTCCTGCGAGCGCTCCGGCCGGCTCTCTGTGAAAGACGGCGGAGGGCGCTCCACGCGCTAGGCGAAGGAGGTAAAGCCGACGGCAAATGCTGACCGCGCCATCGCCGCCGACCTTGCCAAAACATACAATGGCGTACAGGGCCTCTGTCTAAGATCGTGAGGCGTTGTTCTGAAGCGCTCGGAAGGGTGGCAGAGCGGTTGAATGCGGCGGTCTTGAAAACCGTTAGGCGGGCAACACCCGTCTCGGGGGTTCGAATCCCCCCCCTTCCGCCTCGATGGTCGGTGAGACGACCCGCCGTGGGCTGGCTCGCCTGACTGGGAGGCTGGCGGTTCAGGCGGGAGGGTCTTCGGCTTCGGCCATCGCCCCCGCCTCGCCGAGCTTCTCGACGATGACGTAGGCGCTACGCGCCTCGATCACCTCCTCCAGATCACCGCTCTCGTGGCCAGGCCGCACGATGAACCGCCGTGGATTGGCACGCACGCGCCGGTACTCCTGCGGGGTGAGCTCGATCAGGCGCTCGCAATCTGGGCGGGTGCACTCGCAGAGGAACGCCGCGGTCGATCCCTCGCCCGGCGACTCCTGCTCCTCGATCGCCTCGTTGGCGATGCGGGACATCGTCTCGTTCTGCGTCCTGCGCCGCTGGGTGGCGTTCATGACCGGCTCCTTACCCGCACGAGCGACGGGTTTCACACTTGCGTCTCGTGGTGGCACGCCGCACGGGTGGCGGCTGCCGAGCAGGCGCAGATCAGCCCCGCGAAGAGGAGCACCAAACCGAGACGGCGAGCGTCACGGCAGCTTCCCCGCAGCTCCCGCCGCGACCCAGGCGAACAGCTGCAGGGTGGCGGCGTCGGTCTGGAGCATGTTAGGCCTCGCTTCGTGCTGAGTGATCGACGTCCCGTCCCACGCCCGCAGGTACAGGCCGCGTTGCGGATCGAGCGCGTTCGCCTGTGCGCTGACCGCCATCTGGGCCGCGAGCGCCGGCCAGCGGCTGTCGCCGGTCTGAGCCGCGTACACGAGCATCCAGTGCAGGTAGATCGCGTCGAACTGGGGGCCCATCTCAAGTCTCGCTTCGAAGCGGTCCCAGCAGGCTTTCGCGAGCTCCCTCGCCCGGGCGCAGGCAGCCTGCTGCCCGGCCTGGCAGAGGATCTGGTGGGCCTCGACGAGCGGCCCCTCGACATAGGGGGTGGGGGTCGAGTCTGAATCCGTGCGCGCATACAGCCTCAGGTCGGTCAGGAAGTGCGCATCCGCCCACGTCAGGAACTTGTTGACCTGGTTGAGGTAGAACGCGTTGTGGGTCCGCTGGAAGATCAGCGCGCCGAGCAGCGAGCCCGCCGCGAGCGCCTCACCGGCCTTGTAGGGGTGTGAGGTGTTCCACCACACGCCGCCGTGGGCGCTATCCCATCCTTGCGCGGCGATGAACGCGAAGGCCCGCTCGGCGTCGCGCAGGTAGCGGGCGTTGCCCGTGGCGCGATAGGCGTCCATGAAGGCAAGGCCCCACCAGCCGTTGTCGTCGAACCACGTGCGCACCTGGCCGCGGTCGTTCGGATACGGCGCGTAACCCGGCGTCGGTCGCAGGTGGGAGTTGTAGTAGCGCTCGGCGCCTGCGGCGAACGCGTTGACCGCGGCGCGGTGCGGCGCGGTCGGCGCCGCGATATCGATTGCGTTGAGCGCCTCGAACAGCGGCGCGATGCCCCAGATCGTGGCAAGCGGGAAGCGTTCGCGGTCGCCCAGCCGTTCGTCATACCAGCCGCGGCGCGCGTCACGCCACGCGTGCTGCGCGCGTGCCACGCCCTGTTCGGCGAGCTGCAGGTAGCCCGTCGCCGCGCTGGCATGGCCGGCGGTCGGTGTGCGGGCGAGCGCGGAGCCGCCGGTTGAGGCGGAGGCACCGGCGGCTGGGGAGGCCGCGAGCACGCACAGGACAACCGCAACGGCTAGGCGCGCGACGGCGCCGGCTTTCAAGTCTGGACCCCCCAACATGTGCCTCCTCGGCGATAAGCGCTGCTCGCGATGCTAACCGACACGACGTGGGATCCGCGGCACCCGCGAATAGCATGGACGAACGGCCGGTCGAGGATGCCCGCGATCCAGACAGAACTACACCCCGCTCACGTCGGCTGCTCCGGGTGGAACTATCGCGATTGGCGTGGCTCCTTCTATCCGGCGAAGCTGCCGGCGCGACGCTGGCTGGAGCACTACGCGCGCCACTTCGACACGGTTGAGGTCAACACCACCTTCTACCGCCTGATCGCGCGCGACGCCGTCGCACACTGGGTGGAGCAGACGCCCGAGAGCTTCATCTTCGCGGTGAAGGCCAGCCGCTACCTCACGCACGTGCGTCGCCTGGGGAGCATCGCCGACGGAGTGGAGCGTTTCTACGAGCGCCTTCAGCCGATGCTCGAGGGCGAGCGCCTCGGCCCGGTCCTGTGGCAGCTCCCGGAGAACTTCCACAAGGACCTCGAGCGCCTCGCCGGCTGCCTGGATCAGCTGCCCCAAGGCCTGCACGCCTTTGAGTTCCGCCACCCGAGCTGGTTCTCGCCGGACGTCTATGAGCTGCTGCGCGAAAACGAAGCGGCGCTCGTCGTGGGCGATCATCCGCAGCGCCGCTTTCAGAGCTACGAGGCCACCGCTCCGTGGCGCTACGTGCGCATGCACTACGGAAGCCGCGGACGGCGCGGCAACTACTCGCCGGCCGAGCTCCAGACCTGGGCGGAGCGACTGCACCGGTGGCGCGCGGACGGCCCCGTGTTCGTCTACTTCAACAACGACTGGGAGGCTTTCGCGCCCCGTAACGCGGCCCGGCTGCTCGCGCTGCTCGATGCGCTTGCCGCCGAGGGCTCCTGAGCGGCCCGCCGCCCGAGACCTGATCTCCTCGACCGCTCATAAGCCCGGCTCGGCGACCGTCGCGGAGGTTCCAAGCACCTGTCCCGCCGCGTCCAGCGCCTGCACGGCGAGATCCGGACCGACGGTGCCGGCGGGCAACGCCACCGGCGTCTCGAAGCCTTCGCGCGGGGCCTGTGCGACGACCTGAAGGCTCGCCGGATCGCGGCCCGCGAGGACCCGCCAGGAGGCGACGAGCGTGGCGCCGTTCCAGGTGGCGAAGACGGTCGCCGGCCCCCTGCCGGTCTGTAGGGCGAACGTCGGGCGGTGCGCCGGGGTACCGGTCCACGGGAAGCGAAAGCTCCGATAGGACTGGGTGTGCGCCGGGAAATGCGCGTCGAACAGCAGCTTGCCTTCAGGGCCAAACTCGGAGAGGTAGGGCAACTGGCCCCAGCCGAAGAACCAGTCGCCGTTGTCGAGCGCCTGCATGTTCCCCTGGCTTTCGGCGAGCAGCGCCGGAGCGTGGGTGAACTGCGCCACGAGCTTCGTGCTCCTGTGTTGCGCATCGATGTCGAGGACGATGCCGCGGGACTCCGCCCGCACGGGTGGCGAGGACCCGTTGTCGAAGACGCTCACCGAGCCGTTGGCCAGCAGCCGCGGGTCGTGCTGCCAGGCGGTGCGCGTGCCGGCTCCGGCCGCGAAGCTGCTGTGGCGGCCCCCCAGCCGCCAGATGACCTGCCCGCTGTGGCCGTCGACCTTGTAGACGGTCCAGGTGTTGCGGGCCGACACGAGCAGGCTGCCGTCGGTGTTCAGGTCGATCGAGTTGATGTGGAAGAAGTCGAACGGCCATGTCGTTGTGGAGCTGCTCGCACGCCCGTAGGACTCGCTCAGCGCAACGTGGTCGAGGCTCGTCCATTCGAGCCTGACCAGCCCGGTGGCCACGTCGATGACCTGGACGATGCCGTTGGTCACCGCGCCGGCCGCAGGGCCGCCGACCGTCGAGAGGTTGCAGAGGATCGGGTTGTAAGCGGTGATCAGGGCGGTCCCCTGGCCGCCGAGCTGGAACTCGTGGAGGTCGGCGCTGAGGCCGTTACCGGCCCTCACGATCGCGAGGGTCGAGTAGGTGCTGTCGTCTATCTCGTCCGTGCCCAGCCCGTAGCCATGTTCCGTGACGTCGCCCTGCCACCATGTGAGGACCGGTTTGCCCTGGAATTGCTGGACGCGAAAGTTTGTCGCCGACGTATGCGTCGCGAGCGCCTTGAACCACACCAGCCGGCCGTTCTGGTCGAGGATCATCGGGCCGGCCTGACCGGGCCCGGAGTACGGCGCGACGAACTCCTCCCCGGGTGCGACCGCCGGCGATGCAGTCGTCACGGAGAGGGCCGGGGGGTGCAGGTCGGGACGCGAGAGAAAGCTCTGGACCTCGCGCCCCGGATGGATCGCCTCGGGCGTCGAGCTGACCGGGTTCGCCCGGGCGATGTTGAATGTGTCGCGCAGCGGCGTGAGAGACCTGCCGCTGCGAAGCCGGCCAAGCACCGTAACCCGCTCGCCTTCGGCGAACGGACGCGCCGGGAGGAAGCTCGCACCGTCACCCTGCGAGTAGGCGGCGAGTCGCCCGGTATGGCGCCCTGTCCGCGAGCCCACCACGGTGATCGCGCTGAGGCGGGCCGCCGGCGCCCCGAGAAAGCTGATCTGCGAGCGTGGGGAGACGTCCCGGCTGCCGGCGAGTGGCGACACCGTCACGCTGCCGCCCTGGATCGCGGAGTTGTTCAGCGTAGCCGGCGTGCAGTTGGGCGCCGGCTGGGCGGCGGCCGCGGCCACGTTGCCGATCCCAAGCCCCAGGACGGTTGCCGGCCCTAGGATGAGAGCGCGCATGGACAACATCGATCGCAAACAGGATAAGAGAGTCGACCGGCGCACGTTCCTGCGCGGCGGCCTCGCCGTCGGGGGCGCTCTGGGCGCTGGCTTCGCGATCCGTGCGGTCGCCGACGCGACGAGCGACTCAGGTCCGCCCGCAAGCACCTCGCCGGCACCGCGGGTACCCCGCGCCGGGCACCATCGGGGCAGCGCGCGCCCGAACATCCTCGTGATCCTCGTCGATCAGCTGCGCTTTCCCCAGTGGACCTCGCCGGGGCTCACCGGGACGGGGCTGCCACCAAACATCCAGCGACTGCGTCAGGGGGCAGTCTCATTCACGAGGCACTACACCGCCTCCAACGACTGCAGCCCCTCGCGCGCCGCGCTTCTCACGGGCCTGTACACCCATCAGACGGGCTGCATGATCACGGGAGGCAGCACCCTGGATCCGGGCTTCCCGACCTGGGGGACGATGCTCAGAGAGCACGGTTACCACACCCGCTGGTACGGCAAGTGGCACCTCACCCACCACGACAACCGGTGGACGCCGGCGAGCGGCGAACTGGCGCTCGAGCGCTATGGCTTTGCCGGCGGCACGTTCCCCTCGCCCGACGGCGCGCCCGGACAGGGCTGGCGCAGGGACCCCCACGTGGCGGCGCAGTTCGCCGAGTGGTACGCAAAGGACGGCGGGGGCGAGCCGTGGTGCACGACCGTCTCGTTCGTCAACCCGCACGACATCGCCTGGTGGTACGTGTGGAGCGATCGCATCGCCTTTGAGGCGAGGGCCCGGCACGCGCAGCGACGCATACCGCCGAACTTCGAGACACCCGAAATGCTGAGCAGGCGCGGCAAGCCGCGGCTTCAGCAATCACTGCAGGCCACAGCGGCCGCCTCCTTCGGCCCGGTGCCCTTCACGGGCGCCGAAGCCGCCCAGCGGTGGCTCAGCTTCCTCGACCTGTACATGAAGCTGCAGATGGAGGTCGACCGACACATCGGGCACGTCATGCGAACGCTCGAGAGCCGGCCGGACGTGGCCGCCAACACGGTCGTCGTGTTCACCTCCGACCACGGCGAGTACGGCGGCTCCCATGGACTGCGCGGGAAGGGCGCCGGCGTCTACGACGAGTGCATCCGCGTACCGCTGATCGTCAAGGACCCGCGTGGCGTGCTGACCCGCGCGCCGCAGCAGGACCGAACCCAGATGACCTCCAGCGTCGACGTGGCGCCGCTGCTGTTGACGATCGCCACGGGCTCGAGCCGGTGGCGACGAGAGCCGCACTACTCGCATATCGCCGGGCGGGCGGACCTCGCGGGGATCCTCGCCGACCCGGCGGCGCCCGGTCGTCCCTACGTGCTGCATGCGACCGACGAGGTCGTCACCGAGTTCGCGATCGAGCAGTTCGACGCCAGCGCGCCGCTGCACGTCGTCGGGCTGCGAACGCCCGCGGCGAAGTACGCGACCTACACGAACTGGCCCGCCGAAGGCATCGCGCCGCTGACGACCGGCGAGGAAGCAGAGCTATATGACTACCGCACGCAGAGCGGCCGGCTGGAGCTCCACAGCAGCGCCGGCAAGAGCCACCTGGAGGCGGCCCTGCGCGACACGCTGCGGCGGGCCTTCAGCGAAGAGCTGCGGGCACCCCTCCCCCAGCGGCTGCGCGCCGCGCACGGTCGCGGGTTCGCCGATTACTTCTCGACTGCAAAGCGCGCGGCGAAAGGCGCAGCCGCCCGGCGCAAACGCCTGACCGAACGCGAGGTCGGCCGGATCGAAGGCGCCACCGAAAGTGGCGCGGGGCCACCGATCCCGCCTAGCGCTTCAAAACGCGGGAGGACCCGATGACCGCGCCCGCGCCGTCGAGCGCCTGAACGGCCACGTAGGGTCCCGGCGCGCGCGCTGAGACGGCGGTCTCAAAACCTGTCTTGGCGGTCGTCGCGCGCGGCGCGAGGCGGCTCGGCGAGGCCCCGGAGAGCAGTCGCCACGAGACGACATCCGTCGCGCCGTTCCAGCTCACGGCAGCTGTGAGCGTCCCCCCGGCGCCGCGCGTCGCGGTGACCGAAGGCGTGCTCAGCGGCCTGCCGTGCCACGGCGACAGCGTCGTCGTGAAGTTCTGCACGTCGCGCCCCAGCGAGCCGTCGAGGAGGACGTGGCCGGATGAGTCGAACTCCGTGAAGTTCGGCAGGCGGCCGTAGCCGAGCAGCCAGCCGCCGCCGGGCAGGCTGAACGCGTTGCCCTGGCTTTCGGCGAGCAGCGTCCGTGTCGGGTTCGTGAACTGCCGGGCGACCGCGACGGTGTGCTTGGCGAGATCGGGGGCAAGCACCAGGCCGCGCGACTCCTTCTCCTTCGGGGGGTAGGACCCGTTGTCGAACAGCGAGATCAGCCCGCCGGGCCGGAACCTGGCGTCGTGCTGCCAGTAGAAGCGCGCGCCCGGTCCCATCGTGAAGCTGCTGCGCGTACCGCCGAGCCGCCAGCGGACGGCTCCGCTGTGGATGTCCACGTCATAGATGGCCCACGTGTTGCGAGCGGACAGGAGCACGTCATTGGCCGAGCCCGGGTCGATGGAGTTGACGTGCGCGAAGTCCCAGGGGTAGCTCGAGGACGGCGGCGGGTTGTTCGATTCGGCAAACGGAATGTGCCCGAGCGCGTGCCACTCCCACATCACCAGTCCGGTCTTGATGTCGATCTCCTGCACGATCGAATCGTTGAGCTGGCCGCGCGCCGCGCCGTGCACGGACGACAGGTTCATGTGGATCGGGTCGAACGCGTCGATCCACGCGGTGCCCTGCGGCGTGAGGCGGATCTCGTGCAGATCCGCGCGATAGCCGTTGCCCGCTGCTATCCGCGCAAGCTGGCGGTAGGAGGTGTCGTAGAGGACGCCTTCGCCGACCCCGAACCCCAGTTGCAGGATGCGTCCCTGCCACCACGTCAGGACGGGCCTTCCCATGTACAGCTGCACCCCGAGGTTGGTCGCCTGCCGGCCGTTCGCCAGCGGGTGAAACCACACCAGGCTGCCGGCCTGGTCGACGATCATCGGCCCGGGTGAGCCCTGCCCCTGGTAGGGCGCGAGCATGAGGTAACCGGGTGCGGCGCCAGGCTGGGCCGGCGTCGTGACGCTGACGGTTGAGGGCGTCACTTCGGGTGCGGAGCTGTAGTGCTGCACCGCCCGCGCGTCCCCGGGGGTGCTCGGGAACTCCGTTTCGCTGACCGCAGCGCGATCGGCGACCGTGAAGGTGGTGCTCGCCGCGCGCGCGCCGACGCCACGGCCGAGGCGCGCAGTCACTTGCACCTGCTCGCCGGAAAGGAACGGATGCGCGGGAAGGAAGCTCTGGCCGGTGCCGGTGGAGTAGGCCCGCACGCTCCCGGAATGAACCCCGCTGCGCGAGCCGACCACGCGAACCTCCGAGACACGCGTGCCACGGCCGCCGAGGAAGCTGATCTGGGTCGCCGGTGAGGCGTCGCTTGTTCCGGGAAGTGGCGAGACGGTCACAGGGTTCGCACTCGCGGCTGACACCGAGGCCTGCGGTGGCAGTTCGGCCGAGCGCGCCGGCGAGCTGTTGCCGCACGCGGATAGGGCACTGGCGCTCGCGAGCAGCGCGAGCGCCACTGGCCGCCGGCCGGTCATCCCTGGCGCCGGCCGGGCCCCGCGCTGTCCTTCCGCGGCACGCTGAGCGTCATCG
>JAOPZV010000239.1 GCA_025963935.1 Solirubrobacterales bacterium | reverse complement strand
GGATCAGCGAGTAGGTGTGGATCAGCTCGATCGCCCCCGCCAGCGGCAGCACGTCACGCTGCTCGATCCCCACCGCCCTGGCCGTCGCGAGGGTCAGCACCGGCCTGATGCGCTTGCCGCCGGCGAGCAGCGAGTAGCGCATCGCGTCCTCGAGGCCCGCGGTCAGCGACTCCTCGGAGAAGCGCATCGCCTCGAGGTAGCGCTCGACCTCCTGGCGCAGGTGCTCCGGATAGCTCGACTGCACGGGAGGCCCTAGAGAAGGGTGTCCTGGCCCGGGGCGGGCGCGGAGATCTCCGCGCGCGTGAGCTGCTCGAGCTCGGCCGCCGCCTGGGTCGCCAGAGAGGCGCAGTCCTCGACCATCGTCGCGGCCGCATCGGCCGAGAGCTCGCCCGAGCGCAGCTGCTCGGCCGCCCGCTCCAGGCGCGTGATCAGTTCGTCCAAGTGCTCGACCGTGCTCATTCGGTTCGCGCATTCTCTCGCACCTCGCGCAACGCTGCGGCGAGCACTCCGTTTACGAACCCGGGAGCGTCCGAGCCGCAGAACAGCTTTGCGCTCTCCACCGCCTCCTCGATCGCGCCCTCCGGCGGTATCGGATGCTCGCCGGGAGCGGCCTCGGGGTACAGCATCTCGACGAGCGCGACGCGCATGATGCTCCGCTCGAGCGGCTGGATTCGCTCCACCGACCAGCCGTGCGCATGGCGGTCGATGACTTCGTCGAGCTCGCTTTCACGGTCGATCGCCGCCTGCACGAGCGCGTGCACGAACACTGAGGCGTCCCGGCCGATCACCTCCGATGGCTGGCGGCCGGTCAGATCGTGCTGGTAGACGGCGATCACCGCAGACCTGCGCTGATCGGAGCGGCGCATTCAGGCACGCGCGACGTAGTCGCCGGAGCGGGTGTCGACCCGGATTCGCTGTCCCTGCTCGACGAACAGCGGCACCTGGATGACCGCGCCGGTCTCGAGCGTGGCCGGCTTGGTCCCGCCCCCGGACACCGAGTCGCCGCGCAGACCCGGATCGGTCTGCGTGACCTCGAGCTCCACCGCGCTCGGAAGCTGGACGTCGGCCGGCTGCTCGTCGATGAACAGCACCTCGACCTCCGTGCTGGGCGTCATCCAGCGCAGCGGCTCCTGCAGCACGCTCTCCGCGACGGTGATCTGCTCGTAGGACTCCGTGTCCATGAAGTGCGCGTCGCTGCCATCGGCGTACAGGTACTGCATCCGCCTGGACTCGGTGCGCACCGATCGGAACTTCTCGCCGGCCCTGAAGGTCCGGTCGATCACGTTGCCGTCGGATGCCCGGCGCAGCTTGGTACGCACGAACGCGCCACCCTTGCCGGGCTTGACGTGCTGGAAGTCGACGATCTTGAAGACTGTGCCGTCGACCTCGATGTGGCTCCCGTTGCGGAACTGGTTGGTGCTGACCATGAGCGGGAGGGTAGCGGCCGCGGCCGGGGCGCCCTCCAGGACGTTCCGGGCACCCCCAATGCGGGTAGGCCGATTGGCCGATCTCGTCAACGCTGATGCGAGTCGATACAAGCACATGACGAGTCATGCCAATCCGGGCGCCTCGCCCGGGACGCTCGCACCCCCCACGCTCGGCCCGCCCGCGCCGGCTCCGGGGCGTGATCTCCAGATGGCTGAGGGACGGGCGGCGCAGATCGTCGAGTCCGCGAGCGACGCGGTGCTCTCGACCGACCGCAGCGGGCGGATCCAGACCTGGAACCACGCCGCCGAGGAGCTGTTCGGATTTCGCGCCGCCGAGGCGATCGGGCGGCCGGTGAGCCTGATCATCCCGGAGGGGCTCGCGCTCGAGCACCGGCGCCTGTTCACCCGCCTGATGGCGGGCGAGCGCATCGATCAGTACGAGACGGCGCGACTGCGCAAGGACGGGTCGACGGTCGACGTCTCGCTGACGCTCTTCTCGCTGCGCGACGCGGCGGGAGAGATCGTCGGCGCCGCGTCGGTCGCGCGTGACATCTCCCGGCGGATCGTGGCGGAGCGGGAACTCCGCGCGAGCGAGAAGCGCTACCGCGCGCTGCTGGAGGCCGCCTACGAGGGGGTGTGGCGCGTCGACACGCGCCTGGTCACCGACTACGTGAACCGCAGCATGGCGGAGATGTTGGGATTCAGCGTGGAGGAGATGCTCGGGCGGCACCTCTCCGAGTTCGTGGACGGCGACGGGATGCGCTTCGCCGAAGAAAGCACGAGGCGCCAGAGCGAAGGCGCGAAGGAGCGCCTCGAAGTCACGTTCCGGTGCAAGAGCCACGCCGAGCTCCACGCGCTGATCTCGGTCAACGCGCTGTTCGACGAGCACGGCGCCTATTCCGGCAACCTCGCGATGGTCACCGACGTGAGCGAGCAGCGCCGGGCCGAGGCGCGCCACCGCGAGATCGAGACGTTCCTCTCGCGCGTCACGACGAGCATGAACGAGGGCCTCCTGACCCTCGACCCGGACGGGCGGATAGCGAGCGTCAACCCGGCGGCCGGGCAGCTGCTCGGCTACGAGGACCACGAGCTCCTCGGCAGGACGATGCGCGAGGCGCTCGACTGGGAGCCGGACGGCGAGCGCCGCCTCGCGCGCGACAGCTGCGAGCCGCAGGCCGACGGCGCCGACGCCACCGCCGTGCAGCTGTGCAACGTGACGTTCACCTGCAAGGACGGCAGCCGCCTGCCGATCGCGCTCAGCGCGGCTCCGCTCGGCGAAGGCGGCGGCGGCCCGGTCGGCCACGTCGTCGTCTTCCACGACACGAGCGACCGCGACGCGGCCAGTCATCAGGCGCGGCGCGAGCTCGAGGAAATGAGCTGGATCGGGCGCCTGCGCGACGCGATGGACGAGGGACGCCTCGAGCTCGTCGCCCAGCCGATCATCTCGGTCGCCAGCGGAGAGGTAAGCCATCACGAGCTGCTCCTGCGGCTGCGCGACCGCAGCGGCGAGCTCGTCGCGCCAGGCGAGTTCCTGCCGGCCGCCGAGCGCTTCGACCTGATCCGCGAGATCGATCGCTGGGTCCTCGGCCAGGCCGCCGCGCTGGCCGCCGAGGGCCACGCCGTGAACGTCAACCTGTCGGCTCGCTCGCTCGGCGACCCGGAGCTCAGCGCGGTCGTCGAGCGGACGCTGCGCGAGGCGCACGCCGAGCCCTCCCTGATCACCTTCGAGATCACCGAGACGTCGATCACCGACCACCCGAAGCTCGCCTGCCGTTTCGCGGAGGACATCGCGGCGCTCGGCTGCCGCTTCGCGCTCGATGACTTCGGCACCGGCTACGGCGCGTTCACCTACCTCAAGCAGCTCCCGATCCACTACCTGAAGATCGACCGTGAATTCGTGCACGACGTGGCTGAGAACGCCGCGAGCCGGCACGTCGTCCAGGCGCTCATCAGCCTCGCACGCGGCTTCGGCCAGCAGACGATCGCGGAGGGCGTGGAGAGCGAGAAGACCCTCGAGGTGCTGCGCGAGCTCGGCGTCGACCACGTGCAGGGCTACCACGTCGCGCCGCCGGGGCCGGTCAGCGAGATGATCTGCCACTAGTGTCTGGCCCGCACGCTCTCGGCGGCGGCGCGCCATGGCAGATCAAGGGGACATCGACTTCACCTACTCGCTGACCGACCGGGTCTTCCGGCTCAGCCTCGGCGAGCTCGCGGACTTCAGCGGAGCGAAGTACGACGGCGACTTCTCGCTGAGCCTCGAGGAGGCCCAGCGCAAAAAGCACGAGTACGTCGCCGAGCAGATCGGGATCGAGCCGCAGCGACGCGTGCTCGACCTCGGCTGCGGGTGGGGGCCGCTGCTGGACTTCATCCGCACGCGGGGCGCCGTGGGCGTCGGCGTGACGCTCTCCTGGGCGCAGGAGGCCGCCTGCCGGCGGCACGGCCTCGACGTCCACCTGAAGGACGCCAGACAGGTCGACCGCGACACCTTCGGCCCGTTCGACGCCGTCGCGAGCCTCGGCGCGTTCGAGCATTTCTGCTCCCCGGAGGAGTACGCGCAAGGGCGCCAGGAGGAGATCTACCAGGGCATCTTCGCCCGTGTCGCGAGCGTGCTGCCGCCCGGCGGGCGCCTATATCTCCAGACGATGGTGTTCGGGCGCAACATGATCCCCCTCGAGCAGGTCGACGTCCACGCGCCGCGCGACTCCGACGCGTGGTACCTCGCGCTGATGGGACGCCAGTTCCCCGGATCGTGGCTGCCGGCCGGCATGCAGCAGGTCGTCGACTGCGCCGAGCCGCACTTCCGCCTGGTGTCGAGCTCCAACGGACGTCTCGACTACATCCAGACGATCACCGAGTGGGGCAAGCGGACGGGGGCGCGCAGCCTCCGCAAGAGCCTGCTCAAGCTGCGGCTCGTCCCCCGCTGGCTGACCAGCTCCGATTTCCGCCTGGCGTTCACCTCGGGCGTGAGCGCCAACAAGGTCTGTTTCGAACGCGAGCTGCTCGACCACCACAGGCTGGTCTTCGAGAAGGCCGGGTAGGCGGCGAGGGGCGCCGCGGCCGCGCCGGCCGCAGGGCGCATCGGCGGACAGCTCCGCTAGGCAGCGGCCGCGAGGCTGGCGAGGTCTATGCCGATCACCTTCAGGCGCCGGTGCAGCGCGTTGAAGGCGAACGTGTTGGTCTCCTCCATCGTGTAGTCGAGGATCGCGTAGCTCTCGGGGTCGGCGCCCGGCGGCACGAGCACCGCCGCGGCGAGCGGGATCAGCTCGGCGAGCCGCTCGGCGATGCGCCGCTTCAGCGCCGGGTCGGCCGCCTTCTCGCGCAGGAACCAGGTGCCGTAGGCGACGTGGCGGTGCTCGTCCTGTGAGATCAGCCTGAAGCCCTCGACCCAGCCGGGCAGGATGTCGTTGCGTTCCATGTAGTCGGTCAGGAAGAACTGGCCGGTGAGCGCGAGCGTGCCCTCGATGATCATGTGGTAGAGCGTCACGAAGTCGACCTTCGCCTCGATGTCGCGCGGGTCCTCGATCAGCCGCCGGCCCCAGTCGACGAGGACGCCGTCGAACATCTCGATGAACGCCGGGTTGAGATCCTCGCGGGCCCTCCGCAGGCGGTCCTCAAAGCTTCCGTCGAGGCCGAGAACCTGCTCGTAGAAGCGGTTGAAGTGCTGCGCGTGGCGCGCCTCGTCGACCTGCTGGGTCGTCAGGAACGCCTCTTCACCCTGACTCTCATAGGCCATCACGAGGCCCGAGAACTGCGTGGTGACCCGCTCCTCGCCTACGAAGAACGACGACAGGTTCCAGGACATCTGCTCACGCAGCGCGACGTCCATGCTCGCCCAGTCGCGCTGGTCCTGTGAGAAGTCGATCGTGTGTGATTGCCACTGCTGGCGCTCCCACAGCTCATAGAGCTGCTGCGGCGTCATCAGCGTGACGGAGGAGAGCTTGGATTCGTCGGAGATGGTGCCGACGTCACCCTGGCTCGTGAGATCTAGCAGCGACGGCATGGCGACGGAGCACCTCCCGGGCGGTGGCGTAAACGGTGGCTGACGCGAGGAGCCGACCATACTCGCTCGCCGCGATCCGCGGTGGAGAAGCCATGCCCCGGGCGGAGGGGCCGAAAGCTCAAGCCGCAGGGCCCGAGCGTCGATGGGATGACATGCGGAGTGTCATTCGCCAGAACGCCGTGTGCGCGCTGATGGCCGCATGCGGCTGCGCGGCGATGGCCTGGGTCGGTCTGGTGTCGTTCCTCTGGAACGACTACGACAACGAGGCGCGGCCTGCCCTCGAAGCGCTCACTCACGGCCACCTCGCCGACTTCCTGCGGCTGGCGCCGGCGTATGGCGGCTCGCTCCTCGAGCGCGCGCCGTTCGCGCTGCTTCCCGGCGTGTGGGGCGGTGGCTCGCTGGCCGTCTACCGGATGGTGGCCCTCCCCTGCCTGCTGGCCGGCGCCGTGCTCGGAATCTGGCTCGTCGCGCGAATGCGACGCGAAGGCCGCTCCACGCTCGCGCGGGGGGTCACCCTCGCGCTGTGCGTGGCCAACCCAGTGATGCTTGCGGCGATCGAACTCGGCCATCCCGAGGAGATGCTCGGCGGCGCGCTGTGCGTCGGCGCCGTGCTGCTCGCCGCCCGCCACCCGGGGAGCCGCGCGTGGTCGCTGCTGGTCGGCGTCATGCTCGGGCTGGCGATCGCCAACAAGGAGTGGGCGCTGCTAGCCGTCGGGCCGGTGCTGCTCGTGCTGCCGTCCAAGCAGCGGCTCGCCTGCCTGCTGGCAGCCGGCGGGACCGCCGCGGCCGTCCTCGCCCCTCTGCTGCTCTCATCCGGCGGCTTCGTCGCGGGCACCCGCGCCCTGGCATCCCCTCCGAGCAACATCTTCCAGCCGTGGCAGCTGTTCTGGTTCCTCGGCGACCACGGCGCCCTCGTGCACGGCGCGTTCAACGCCCCGAAGCCGGGGTTCCGCACGGCGCCGGAGTGGACGGGCGTGGTCAGCCACCCGCTGATCCTCCTTGTGGGCGCCGCGATCACCGTCGGGGTGTGGCTGCGCAGCAGGCGCCTGAGCGCGCGCGACGCGCTGCTCATGCTGGCGCTGCTGCTGATGCTCAGGTGCCTGCTGGACACCTGGGACGTCGTCTACTACCCGCTCCCCTTCCTCCTCGCGCTGCTCGCCTGGGAGGTGCGCGGGCCCACGTCGCGCCTGCCCGTGCTGGCGCTCTCCTGCAGCGTGCTCGTGTGGGTCAACCTCGAATGGATGATCCTCCATGTCTCACCCGACGGCGAGGCGGCGTTCTTCCTGCTCTGGTCGCTTCCGCTCACGGTATGGCTGTTCCTCGGCGTCTTCGCGCCGGACCGGCTGGCGCGCTGGACCAGGCGCGGCGCCGGGCCGGACGGCGACGCTCAGGAGACGTCTGTGAGCGCCTTGGGCAGGCTCGTCAGCACCTCGTGAGAGTCATCGCCGACGACCACCAGGTCCTCGATCCGCACGCCGAGCCGTCCCGGGATGTAGACACCCGGCTCGACCGTCACGACGTGCCCGGCGCGCAGTGGCTCCTCGCCCGCGGTCTGTGACATGCGCGGTCCCTCGTGGATCTCCATGCCGACCCCGTGGCCGAGGCCATGGCCGAAGTGCTCGCCGTGTCCTGCGCTCACGATCACCTCGCGCGCCACGGCGTCCACCTCGCGTCCCGTGGGCCCTGCGCGAACCGCGGCCAGCCCGCGCTCCTGAGCGCTGAGCACGAGCTCGTAGACCTCGCGGGCCTCCGCGGATATCTGCTCGCCGGTGGCGAAGGTGCGGGTGCAGTCCGAGCAGTAGCCCTCGTGCTCGGCGCCCCAGTCGATCGTCACGAGGACGTCTCGCGGGATCGCCTCTGCACGCGGCTCGGCGTGCGGCAGCGCGCCGCCCGAGCCTGCCGCGACGATCGAGGAGAAGCTCGGCGCGTCGGCGCCGAGGCGTCGCATGCGCAGCTCGAGCTCGATCGCGACATCGCGCTCGGTGCGCCCGACGATCCCCAGCTCGAGCGTCTCGCGCAGCGCTTGGTCCGCGAGCTGGGCCGCTGCCCGGATGCTGGCGATCTCCGCCGGATCCTTCACGGCGCGCAGGCGCTCGACGGCGCCGGTGGCACCCACGAGCTCCCAGCCCTCGCCGAGCAGCGCCGTCAGCCGCCGGTGCGCTTTGACGGTCAGGTGAGCCTCGTCGTAGCCGAGGCGCCCCCCGCGCTCGCGCAGCGTGGCGGCCACCGCCTCGAGCATGTCGCCGGCGACGATCTCGCGGGCGTACATCTCCGGCAGCTGTTCGGCCGACTGGGTGGCGTAGCGGAAGTCCGTGAAGAAGCGGTTCTGGCCGGGGCTCCCCTCTGCGCCCTCGCGGGCGATCAGCGCGAGCCCGTGGCTCCCGGTGAAGCCTGTGAGGTAGCGCACGTTGACCGGCGCGGTGACCAGCAGCGCGTCGACGTCGCGCTGCTGCAGGTCGGACGCCAGGCGCGCCACGCGGTCGGGACCCGGGTGGCCCGTTCCCCGCTCGCCCCGCGGGCCGTCGCCGTGCTCGCTCACTCGGGGCCTCGCTGCAGGCGCTCGCGCAGCAGCGTGAGCGCCGCCCGGTAGCCGGCTGGGCCCTGGCCGGCGATCGTCGCGAAGCACAGGTCGCCGATGACCGACACGCGCCGCCACGGCTCCCGGCGGTGGACGTCGGAGAGGTGGATCTCGACCGCGGGCAGGGCGGCGATCTCCAGCGCGTCGCGGATCGCCCAGGCGTAGTGCGTCCACGCTCCGGGGTTCATCAGGATCGCGTCGGCGTGTCCGTCGAGCCCGTGCAGGCGCTCGACGAAATCGCCCTCGTGGTTGGTCTGGAAGAAGCGCGTCTGCAGGCCGAGCTCACCTGCGTCGCCTCCGACCTGGCGTTCGAGCTCCGCGAGCGTGAGCGTGCCGTAGAGAGCCGGGTCGCGGCGCCCGAGCTGGTCGAGGTTCACCCCGTGCATGACCTCGATGCGGTACGGGGCGTCGCTCACGATGAGAGCTCCTGGACCGCAGCCCGCAGCTCGTCGGCGGCGACCTCGCGCCCGACGCTCACCTCGCCCGGCTCCGTCAAGAAAACGAAGGGAACGTGCTCGCCGAGGCGCTTCTTGTCACGCGTGCTCGCCTCGAGCACGTCCTCGACCGACGCTCCCGACAGCGTGACAGGGAGCCCGCGCTCGAGCAGCATCTCGCGCACCTGCGCGCGAAGCTCCGGCTGGCCGGACAGGCGCAGCGCGGCGAGCAGTCCCAGGCCGACCGCCCCGCCGTGGCGGTAGCGGGCGTAGCCGGTGGCCGTCTCGATCGCGTGTCCGACGGTGTGGCCGAGGTTCAGAGCCTGCCGGGCGCTCGCGTCGCGCTCGTCGGCGGCGACGATCGCCAGCTTGGTCTGGATGCAGCCGAGGATCGTCGCCTCGTCGACCTCGCCTCCCGCGCGGACCCTCTCCCACAGTCCTCCGCCGGCGATCAGCGCCGTCTTGAGCACCTCCACCCAGCCCGCCGCGAGCTCCTCCGCTTGCAGCGTCTGCAGCGCGTCCGGGTCCACCAGCACGGCCGCGGGCTGATGGTAGGCGCCTACGTAGTTCTTGGCCTCCGGCAGGTCGATGCCCGTCTTGCCGCCGTAGGCGGAGTCGACCTGGGCGACGAGCGTTGTCGGCACCTGCACGACCGGCACGCCGCGCTGATATGTGGCTGCGCAGAAGCCGCCGAGGTCGCCCACGACCCCGCCGCCGAGCGCCACGACGTGATCAGCTCGCGTCATGCCTGCGCCGGCCAGCGCCTGCCAGACCTGCTGGGCGCTCGCGAGCGTCTTGCTGGCCTCTCCGGGGGTGATCGTGATCGTCGCCGCCAGATCTCCGAGCCGCCCCGCATAGAGCGCGCCGACCGTCTCGTCGGTCACGCAGAAGGAGCGCGACTGCGACCGGTCGAGCGGCCAGAGCTGCGGCGCGATGCCCTCGCCCAACAGGCCGCGGCCGACGAACACCGGATACTCACCGGACGCCGACCGCGCCCACAGGAGACGTGTGCCGGCCGGCGCGTCGGACAGCGCGCGCAGCGCGCGCAGCGTCCCGCGCACGCCTCCGGGCGGGAGCTCCGTGAGGACGGCGTCGGCGAGCTCCTCGTAGATCGCGTGGCGCTCGGAGTGCAGCGCGATGAAGTCCTCGCGATCGCGCGCGAGGGGACGCTCGTTGCCTCCATTGGCGCCGCGAACGCGCTCCCAGGCCACCAGCGGGTCGACGTTGAGCAGCACGGTGATGTGGCGCTCGAGCGCGTCGCGCACGCGAGGCGAGAGGACGCTGCCTCCGCCAAGCGCGATCACGTCGTTCGCGCCGGCGTCGGCCAGCAGCGCGCAGACGAGGTCCTCCTCCTGCGCGCGGAACTCCCGCTCGCCGTGGAGCTCGAACTCGCGCGCGACCGGGTGGCCGAAGCGCTGTTCGAGCAGGGTGTCGCTGTCGGCGGACGCCACGCCGAGCGCCTCGGCGAGCTCGGCGGCGACGGTCGACTTGCCGGCGCCCATGAAACCGATCAGGACGAACGCCATCCGATCCGCTCCTCGTAGGCGCGGACTGCCTGGATGACGTCGTCGATGTGGTCGCCGCCGAACTTGCGCCGGTAGGCGTCGGCGAGCACCAGCGCCACCATCGCCTCCGCGACCACCCCGGCGGCGGGCACGGTGCAGGAGTCGGTGCGCTCCCGCAGTGCCTGCGCGGGCTCGTGCGTCTCGGTGTCGACCGACTGCAGCGGCTTGGTGAGCGTCGGCAGCGGCTTCATCGCCCCCCGGACGACCAGCGGACAGCCGTCGGTCATGCCGCCCTCGAGGCCGCCGGCGCGGTTGGTCTCCCGGTAGTAGCCGCGCTCCGGAGCGAAGAAGATCTCGTCGTGGGCCTGCGATCCCGGCATGCCGGCCACCGCGAACGCGTCACCGATCGAGACGCCCTTGACGGCCTGGATCGAGCAGATCGCCATCGCGAGCCGTCCGTCGAGGCGCTCCTCCCAGGAGACGTGCGAGCCGAGACCGGGCAGGAGCCCGAAGGCCTGCACCTCGAAGATCCCGCCCAGCGACTCGTTCGCCTTCCGCTGGCGGTCGATCTCGGCGACCATCTCCCTGCTCGCCTCGGCGTCCAGGCAGCGCACGGGCGAGCTGTCGACCTCGGCGAAGTCCTCCGCCCGCAGTGGGCGCTCCGGCTCGGGCGCGCGCACGGAGCCGATCTGGACGACCTGCGAGTGCACGCTCACGCCGAGCGCGCGCAGGAAGGTCTTGAACAGCCCGCCGCCGGCGACCCGCGCGGCGGTCTCGCGCGCGGAGGCCCGCTCGAGGATGTTGCGGACGTCGCTCTGCTTGTACTTCTGGGTACCCACGAGGTCGGCGTGCCCGGGGCGCGGCAGGTGGACCTCGTCGACGTCCTCCTCGACGGGCCAGGGGCTCATCCGCTGCTCCCAGTTGGCGTAGTCGCGGTTGAGCACCTGCAGCGCGATCGGTCCGCCGAGCGTGCGCCCGTGGCGAACCCCACCGGTTATCTCGGCGGAGTCTCGCTCGATCTTCATCCGCCCGCCGCGGCCGTGGCCGAGCTGGCGGCGAGCCATGTCGGCGTTGAGGTCCTGCGGCGTGAGCTCGAGGCCCGCGGGCAACCCCTCGACGATGCACGTCAGGCCCGGGCCGTGCGACTCGCCGGCGGTTATGAGATGAAGCGCCACGGCCCAAGCTTATTTGCTGGGCCCGCAGCCCCTGCCTGGAGCGCCCCGCAGAGGGACGCCGAGAGAGCGCGCGGTACTAGCCGTGGCGGTGGGCCTGGGCTCGGGCCCGGGCCTGCGAGGCGCGCTGGTCGAGGAAGGCGAGCACTCCGAACTGGGAGGAGTAGCGCAGACCGGGAACCGCGAGCAGGCCGGCGCGGCGCAGCACCTCGCGGCCCGCGTTGGACTGTCCGCGGCGGATGCTCATCACCTGCGCACTCGACGCTTTCGTTGAGCCGATGCCGACGATCCGCAGTTCGTAGTTGATCGCCTGCCCGGTCGGAGCGAGATATTCCAGCTGCTCGGCCTGTCCGGGCTTCAGGTTGATCTCCTGGCACTGCGCGGGGCTCGGCAGGCACGTGGCGGCGCCGCGCAGGATCGCTTCGCCGACGACGGTGAAGGTCGCGCTCTTGCCCGCGGCCGTGACGCCCCGGAAGACGATCAGCGGCTGCTTGGCGGAGGGAAGCGAGGTGAGCAGCTTCAGGTCGTTGTAGGGGGTCAGCTGCACGCCCTGGGGCGGCACGACGGTGGGGAGCGCGCCGAACAGCACCGACACGTGGTAGACAGTCTGGGTCTTCGGCTTGGACGGCGCCGGCGTCGTCGGTTTGTTGACGACCTTGGGCGTGGGGCCGGTGCCGACGTTCGCGCCTGTCGTCGGCGGTGTCGCGGCTTTCGTCGATTGCGCACCTTTGACGCTGGCCGCCGCAGTGGTGGCGGTTTTCGCGGCGCCGGGCAGCAGCTTGAAGGGGTCGCGGGCGGAGCCCTGGCGCTGAGCGGACGCACCGCTGGTCGTCTCGGCGGCCGGTGGCAGAGGGTTTACCCCGGCGGCGCTTACGGCGATGCCTTTTGCGACGTGCGAGATACCGAGCGTGGGCGTGTGCGTCGCCGGCGTGGAGGAGCCGCCGAACACGACGTAGGCCAGCGCACCCACGACGCCGAGGACCACAAGCGCGACGAACGGCAGAAGGCGCCTGTCCAGCAGGTCCGCCTTGAGGGAGGTCAGGAACTCGGTCATGGGGTCACCCTGGCAATCGCCGGAGCGCTCGGCGAGCCCGAGGATCCGGTGGTCGGATTGGACGGCGTCGTTGCGCCCGCAGGAGAGCTCGCGGTCGCGCCGCCGGTAAGGCCCTGGGCGGCGGGCAGGACGTAGGCGCTCGCCGTGACGGTGCCCGCCAGCGACTGCGAGCCGGACGCGTGTCCGGCCGCCCCGGCGCTGTTTTCGGGCGCGAGCTTGACGCTCTGAATCGTCAGAAGGCGGCCGCTGACCACAAGGCCACCAGAGGCCTGTCGGACGGTGAAGCCGTTGAGCTGCTGGAAGAGATGTTCGAGCTCGAAGAATCTGCCGCCGAAGACGAAGGTGAACGGCATCTGCGTGAAGGCAGCCGAGGCAGCGGTCGAGCTGGGAGCGCCACCTGCGGCGCCGCCACTCGTGATGGAGGCAATCGAGGTGAAGTCGACTTTCTTCTTGTTCGTCGCCTGCGAGAGCTGGTAGATGAGCGACGGGACTTCCTGGCTCGCAGGAACGGCTTTGCCGAGGCTCACGATCGACGTGTAGGCCGCGGCGTACTCTGCCTGCGCGGCACGCGCGCTGGACAGCTGCCCTTCGGCGCTTGCGAGCTGCGTCTGCGCTTCGGCGACCTGCGTGTTCAATTTGCCGGCTTCCTTGCGCTTCGGCGAGACGACCATGACCCACGCGCCGCCCAGGATGGCCAGCACGACGACACCGATCACCACCATGCGATCGCGGCCGGTCATCGCGCACCTCCGGTTGACTTGGCGGGAGAGCCTGCGGTCGCCACCACGGCGGTCGCCGCTCTCGTCGCCTCGGGCGTGGGAAGCGGGTGATAGGTGATCTGTGCCGTGTACGCGGGCTGGCCGCTCCCGCAGCCGCCGGCTGCACCGCCGGCTGACTTCGCCGAGCTCTGCAGCGTCACGTTTGCGACGCCGTCGATCAGGCGCAGCCTGTCGAGCATCAGCGCGACATCCGGCTGGCTTTTCGCGCAACCGGCGAGAGAGAAGACCGGGACGCTGCCCGGAGGTGTCACGGAGGCGGCCGTTGCGGCGGTTGCAGTGGCCCCACCGGCGGCTGCGGCGGGAGCGGCCGCGGGGGTGGAGGTGGCGGCGGCGGCCGGTGCCGCTCCGCTCGTCCCGCCGGAGGGCGTGATGGTGCCGGTCAGCGAGGAGACCGACACGGAGCCGGGCAGGACGCGACCGAACTCGTGGAAGGCGTGGGCCCAGTCGAACCGTGAATCGACGAGCGCGGAGATCGTCTTCAGACGCTGTTCGCGCATCGCGATGAAGCTGGCGTACGGCGAGAGCTGGCCCGCCTGAGACTGGGCCCGCTGGGCCTGCGCGGTGAGCGTCGCGGCCGCGTCCTTCCGGCTGGAGATCTGTTTGTCGGCGCGCGCGTAGAGAAACGCCATCAGCGCGAGACCGCCGGCCAGCACGAGCACGCCATAGGCGGCGCCTTGCGAGCGCCCCATGCCGACGGACGTGCCGGTGCGGTGCTCGGCGGGGATCAGGTTGACGGCTCTCATTGCGGAGCCTCCGTGACGGCGAGGCCGGCGGCGACGGCCAGGCGGTGCGTGGAGACGGTGCCGGCGAGCCGTTCGTCGGCCAGCTCAACGCCCTGGCTTCGTACGTCGACGCCGAGGGCAAGCTCCAGGGTGGCCGCGAACCCGGGGATGTCCTGGGCGGCGCCGCTGAGCACGACGTGGGAGACGTCGCCACCCATCTCCTGAGAGCGGTGGAAGTCGAGCGAGTTGCGCACCTCGCCGGAGATGTCGCGGATGCCGTTCTCGAGAACGTTGCGGACCTCGGCATCGACGGGTGTGGTGGGCGGCGCGGGCGGCGCGGGCGGCGCGTACTCCACCGCGGCAAGCTCCTCGTAGCTCATTGCGCGCTCGCTCTCTTCGTGCGCCGAGTCGTCCTGCAGCTGGTCGAGGACGGGGGGCAGCTGCTCGGGATACTTTGGTTGGGCCTCGGGCTCGGGGACGAGCTCGGCGACGCCCACCTCGGCCCTGCCGGGAGCGGGGGCGCTCAGGTCGACGGCCGCCAGCAGGGCATGGGCCTCGTCGACGGCGATCCCGCGACGCACGGCCAGCTCGCCGGCCATGCCCTCGAGCCCGCTGCCGACGACGCGGGTGAAGCGGCACACCGTTCCCTCGGCGATGGCGAGGTTGGTGAGCCCGTCCACGTTCAGGTAGAGAACCCGGCCGGAGCTGTCGGGGTCGGGGCGGTAGAGGGAACGAATCAGCGCGAAGGCGGACAGGTCGACCCCCTCGGCGGTCAGCCCGGCGCCGCGCACGGCGCCGAGCAGCCGTTCGACCATGTCACGCTGCGCGGCGACGAGGACCACGCGTTGGCGCGGGCCCGAGGGTGTGTCGATGACGCCAAGCGGGTGAAAGTCGAGAACGGCGTTGCTCAGCGGCATCGGCACCTGGTCCTGGGCCTGGAAGGCGACCGCCGCGGCGAGCTCCTTGCGGTCGGTCAGGGGAGGCAGCTCGAGCGTGCGCAGCACCGTGCGCTGGTTGGCGACGCCCACGCGAACGCGCTTCGGCAGGCCGCTCTCTGCGAACAGCCGGCGCAGCACCTCGGTGAGCGCGCCGTCATCGGCGACTTCACCGTCGCGAACCGTGTCTGCGGCGAGCGGCAGGACGGCTGCGCGCTCGGCGACGATCGTGCCGTTGACGCGAGCCTCGACCGCGGCGACGAAGCCGGGCTGGATGTCCAGCCCGATGAGGGCCGGGGAACGACGGCCGAGCGGGGCGTTGAGGTTCATGTTGAGTGAGGGAAGTCGCATCTTCAGGGGTGGGCCCCGTGTCGCCGGATCCGCGGGGCTAGGGAGGTATCGGCGGGGGGGCGGTCGCGCTTTAGTGCACGAAGTGATTGATGTAGAGATCGACGATCGGCTGTCCTGCAAAGACCGCCACGAGCGCCCCCGCTGCAAGGAACGGCCCAAAGGGGACCGCCGTCTTGCGACCCTCACGCGCGCCCTTGCGGGCGATGATCACCGCTCCTAGGAGCACGCCGGCGAGCAGCGCGATGAGGACCGCCGGGGCCACCGCAGGGCCGAGCAGCAGGCCCATCACCCCGGCGAGCTTCACGTCGCCCATCCCCATGCCCCCGGGATAGGCCAGCGCCGCCAACAGCAGGAAGCCACCGGCGGCTGCTCCGGCGATCAGCCGTTCGGGCTCACCCGCCGGGTCGAGCGCGAGACCGATCGCGAGCGCCAGGACCGCGCCGAGGGCGGTGATGCGGTTGGGGATGATGCGGTGCTCGAGGTCGATCAGCGCGGCAGGGACGACGAGCAGGATCAGGACGATGCTGAGGGCCACCGAGACGGCAGTGTGATGCGCGAGCACGGCGCCCACGCACAGCGCGGCGGTGAGCGCCTCGACGACGGGGTAGCGCGGCGAGATGGGGCCCTCGCATGCGCGGCAGTGTCCGCGCAGCAGCAGCCACGAGATGATCGGGATGTTGTCGTACGGCTTGACGGGCACGCCGCAGTGCGGGCAGTGCGAGCCGGGGCTGACCAGCGACTCGTGGCGTGGCAGACGGTAGGCGACGACGTTCAGGAAGGAGCCGACGACTGCCCCCATCAGCCCTGCGAAGGTGATTGCCTCCATGTGGGCTGATCGGCCGTTCCAGCCCAGGGCTTGAGCCCCGCCGTTATGCGCGGCCCCCCTACGACGAGCACGCCGCCACGGCAGACGGGCGGCCCGTGGGCCGCCCGCTCGCATGTGTGTTCACTCGAAGCCCGGGATGTGCATGCACATCCCGGCAGGATCATGCGTCTACCAGTCTTCGTTCGACGGGCAGGCGCCTTTACCGCCGACGGTGCAGGTCCGCGTCACGACGCCGTTTTTGTCGCGTTTGATCGTGAACGTGTCTTTGCTCGGCATCGCCGTCGCGACGACTTCGTAGCCTTCGCCCGATTCTATTTCAGTCCCGCCGCTCAGGTAAGCCGCGGACGTGCTGATCGCCGTCGGGATGGTTTTCTCAACAGCAGCCAGATCCGCCGGTGCTTTGATGGTGGAGTAGCTGCCATTGTTGTCGGTCGAGATCGTCTCGGCCGTCGTCTGAGCGGTACGAGCGAGCTCCTTCGCCGAAGCATCACTCGCCTTGCTCTTCTGGTTCAGGAACGACGGAATGGCGATCGCGGCAAGAATGCCGATGATCAGAATAACCACCAGAAGCTCGATGAGCGTAAAACCACCCTCATCACTCGAGCGCTGGCGCA
>JAOPZV010000233.1 GCA_025963935.1 Solirubrobacterales bacterium | reverse complement strand
GCCCCTTCGCCGGTCTGGATCGTGCTCTGCTCGACGAAGTCGCAGTGCGAGACCATCCCGGCCATCTCGACGACGTTTCGCAGCTGGATCTCGCCCCAGGATCCGCGCGTGGAGGGCCGCTTGAGCGCGGACACGAGGTTGCCGGTCTCCTGGCGCAGCGTGCCCACGCCGTCTCCGAGCTGCCGGAGCATCTGGGCGAGCTCGCCCTGCGCCTCCCGCCGCTCGCGCTCGAGCCGCCCTATCTCGTTCTCCATCCTGCCGAGTTTCTCTTGGACCGGGCCGACGAGTCCCTTGATCTCCTCGGCGCGCCGGGCCATCTCGCCGCTGGCGCGCTCCTCCTCGGCGCGCCGCGCCTCGGCGACGCGCTGCGCCAGGGAATCCCCCGTCTGTCGCAAGACGTCCAGCGAGATTGACTTCAGCTCATCGCCCATTCGCTGGCGGTTCGGCCGCAGCAACGCGACGGCGACGGCCGCTCCGAGGAGGACTCCGATGATCAGCAATATGAGGCTCACGACCGTCATTTCGGCACGACCCTTCTCAAGTAACTCGGATCGTTCAGCCTGACATCCACTTCGGACGCCGCGCACCGAGGCGCTGCGTCCAGCCTCGGAAACTGCGCTTGACACGAGTAGCGGCCGCGGCTATGCTGCTCAACCTCTCCAGGCTTTTGCGTGGGGAGACTCCGTAGAGGGATATTCCATAGAGGGGGCTGTGCCTGCGGGCATGTCCCGCAAGTATGAGGAGGATGTGAGATGTCAGCCATGAATGGCGACGCAGGTCCGTACCGCAGTCGCGGTCGGCTCATCGGGTGTTGCATTGCGCTCACCCTGGCGCTCTCGGCTCTGGTGTTCGCACCGGTCGCTGCGAATGCTGAAACGCCGCCGATAACTACCTACCTGAGCCTTGGTGATTCGATCTCCTTTGGCTACACACAGGAAAAATTCAACGTCAACTACCCCAACGAGGCACCGTCCTACTTCGAAGCGGGACTCGCGAACAGCTTCGCGAAATACCTCGGTGGTAAAGAAGAGGTTGGCAAAGGCCTCGTAATCGTCAACAGCGCGTGCCCCGGAGAGACCTCCAACGGCGCGATCGGCGAAAACGAAGCGATCGGCGGCAAAACGTCGACCGAACCTCCGGGATCCAAAGGTGAAGGCAGCTATCACTCCTGCGCCTACAACCAGCTCAGCGGTCTGCCGCTGCACAACTCGCTCGGCAAACGCTCGCAGCTGGAACAGGCGCTCAGCATCCTGAAAGAAGGCGCTCCGGCGCATCCGGTCAAGGCCATCACGCTGAACATCGGCTCGAACGACGAGCTCGCAGCAATCGCCAAATGCGAAAAAGAAGTCACCGAAGAATACACCAACGAAGGTAAATCCAAATGGGGCGCATCCCCCGAACAGGCCGTCACTCAGTGCATCGGCTACACCGCGGTTCACGTGACGTTCCCGCACATTCTCAAAAACATCGGTGACATCCTCGGTGTGATTGACAGCAAAAACCCAGGTGGGGGCCACTACACCGGCCCGATCATCCTGATGGGCTTCTACAACCCGGACGCCATCGTGCTCCCGGGCAGCGACGCCCTGCAGGACGGTTTCAACAACGCCATCGAAAAAGAAATCCTGCCGAACTTCCCGAACGTGACGTTCGCGAACCCGTTCCTGATCTTCAACAAAGGAGCGAAACCGTCGCAGGAGCAGGTAGCCGTCTGCAAGTACACCGAAATGTGTAACCCGAACGTGCAGGTTGGCCCGGGTAAAGACCCCAACAGCCCGCTGTTCGGCAAGGATGGAGACATCCACCCGAGCCCGGTGGGTTACGTAACACTCGGGAAACTGGCGAACGAAGCGTACCTCGCCAACCCGGCCAAATGATCATCTGAAGTAACTGGAATGCAGCACACTCGGGGCTCCCGGCTAACCAGCCGGGGGCCCCGAGGTCTTTAACTGCTTGGCGGCCTGCTCGAGCACGCCGAGCATCGCGGTCGCCGCGGGTACCAGGCGGGCGCCCGCGGGGGCCGCGGCGATCACCTGGCGCACCGGGGGAGTGGGGGACAGGGCGCGGATGACGATGTCCTCACGCACGACCGACAGGGCCAGCTCGGGGATCAGGGCGACGCCCACGCCCACGCCGACCAGCCCCTGGACGGTCTGGTAGTCGTCGCTCTCGAACGACACGTTGGGCTCGAACCCGGCGGCGTGGCAGCTGCGCACCACGTGGCGCGCGCAGGGGCTCGTCCGGGAGGTCTGGATCCACGGCTCCTCGGCGAGGTCCTCGAGCCGCAGCGCGTCCTGCTGCGCAAGCGGGTGCGCGCGCGGCAGCGCCAGGTACATCGGGTCCTCGAGCAGCTCCAGGCGCGTCGTGTCCTCATGCAGGAAGGTCTCGCCGGCGAACTCGAACAGCAGCGCGAGATCGAGCTCGGCAGCGCGCAGACGCGGCGCTATCTCCTCGGGCTCGCCCTCGGCGAGCATCAGCTCGACGTCCGGGTAGGAAGAGCGGAACGTGGCGATCGCGAGCGGCATCAGGGTGGCGCCGGCCGTCGGGAAGGACGCCATCCGCAGCCGGCCGCCGCGCAGCCCGGAGATCGCCGAGAGGGCCGCGTCGGCCGCGTCGAGCCGCGCGAGGATGCCCTCCGCGTGACCCACCAGGGTCTGTCCGGCCGCGGTCAGGCTGACCCCCCGCGGATGGCGCTCGAGCAGCGGCATGCCGGCTTCCGCCTCGAGGGTTGCGATCTGCTGTGAGATGGCCGATTGGGTGTAGGAGAGGGCCTCGGCGGCGCCCGACAGGGAGCCCCGATATGCGACCTCCCTCAGGACCCGAAGCCGCGGCACGTTTAGCATAAGGACAGCTTATAACATCGATCACCAGATTCATTGGTGCTGATGGCAGGAGGTGGGCAAGATGAGGGAGAAACCTTCTCAGGAGCCGGCCGACAGGCCGGACACGACACCGATAGGACAGGAGCACCCATGTCAGTCAAGATCATCGTTTCCTACGACGGCACCGCCAACGAGGACGACGCCATCACGCTCGGACGCCTGCTCGCCGCCGCCGGTGGCGAGGTCTCACTTGCCTACGTTCGTCACATCCACGAGCCGGACAGCGACCGCGAGTCGCTCGCCGAAGCCGAGGCTCAGGAGTTGCTCGAGCGTGGAATCCAGCTGCTCGGCGACCCGAACGCCGGCCGTTACGTGGTCACCGACCGTTCGACGCCCGAGGGCCTCGCGGCGCTCGCTCAGCGTCTCGGCGCCGACGTGATCGTCTTCTGCTCCGACTCGCACACCGCGAGAGGGCACGTGTCGATCGGCAACTCCGCCCAGCGCCTGCTCGAAGGTGGCACGACAGCGGTCGCGATCGCGCCCGTGGACCTCGCCGAGAGCGACCCCGCCATCCGGCGGATCGTCGCCGTGGGCGATGGCGACGGGGGCGCGCGGAAGACAGCCGAGGCGCTCGCGTCGGCTCTCGGGGCGACGGTCGTCCCGGTCGTCGACGACCAGACGGACCTGCTCATCATCGACTCGCGACCCGAGGCGCAGCCGGGCCGCGTAGCGCTCAGCGCATCGGCTGAACACCTGATCGAGATCGCCACCTCGCCGGTCCTCGTCCTGCCGCGCGGCGTCGTGCTGCCGTTCGGCCGGGTTCCCGTCGGCTCAGCCACTGCCTAGAGCGCCCGCGCAGCGCGTGGACGAACCTCAGCGAATGGTTCGTCCACGCGCACGCGCGAACGCGTAGCGCGCCAGCGCGCTGAGTACGTCGAGCGAGCCACCGAGTAGATGCCCTGCCGGGCCGGTCCACAGCCATGCCTCAGCACGCATGCGTCGATGGTGAGCGCTGACGGTCGACACTTAGCGGCACGGTATCGTGGCGAAGGTGCCAGCCGCGGTCAAGACAACTGTCACCGAGCTCGGGGACTCGCGCGTCCGGCTGCAGGTTGAGGTGCCGCCGGGCGAGCTCGAGGGCCGCCTCGCGCTGAAGGCCCAGCAGCTCGGTCGCGAGCTCAAGCTCCCCGGCTTCCGGCGCGGGAAGGTGCCTGCGCCGCTGGTGATCCAGCGCATCGGCCGCGAGGTGGTGCTCGAGGAAGCCGTCCGCGACACGCTCTCCAGCTGGTACTCGGCGGCCATCGAGACATCTGGCATCGTCCCCGTCGGCGACCCGCAGCTCGACCTTGGCGAGCTTCCGCCCCAGGGGGAGGCACTCGAGTTCTCGATCGAGATAGGCGTGCTCCCCAAGGCGGAGCTCGGCGAGTACAGGGGCCTCGAGGTCGGACGGCGCGAGCCCGGGGTGGCCGACGAGCAGGTACAGGAGGAGATCGAGGCGATGCGCGAGCGCCTGGCCCGCTTGCAGACGGCGGAGCGGCCGGCTGCCGAGGGCGATTTCGTGGTCGTCGACTACGTCGGCTCACTCGCCGCGGGTGATTCCTCGGCGGGCGCCGCGCAGTGGGTGCCGTTCGCCGGTGGCGAGGGGCGCGACCAGCTGGTCGAGCTCGGGGGGGGAAACCTCATCCCCGGCTTCGAGGAGGCGCTCGTCGGCGCCCGCGCCGGAGAGACGCGGACAGCTGAGCTGACCTTCCCGGCCGACTACGGAAACCAGGAGCTCGCCGGTCGCGCCGCCCAGTTCGAGCTGGTCGTCAAGGAGGTCAAGCGCAAGGAGCTGCCGGACCTCAACGACGACTTCGCCGTCGACGCGGGATTCGACGACGTCGAGGAGCTGCGCGAGGACATCCGCAGACGGCTCCTGGAGGCCGATGAGGCGCGGATCGAGGCTGAGTTCCGCCAGGCGGCGCTGGACGCTGCGGTGGCGCAGGCGCAGGTCGCGGTCACGCCGGAGCTCATACGTGCCAGAGCCCAGGAGATGTGGGAGCGGATGCTGCACTCGCTCGCCCACCGCGGAATCTCACGAGAGGCCTACATGCAGATCATCGGCCGCGAGGAGACGCAGATCCTCACGGAGATGGAGCCGGACGCCGAGCTCGCGCTGCGCCGCGAGGCCGTGATAACCGCCGTCGTGGAAGCGGAGGGAATCGCCCCCACCGAGGATGAGCTGCTCGAGGCACTCCAGCCGAGCGCCGAGCGTGAGGAGGTTGAGCCGGCCAAGCTGCTCGCCGACCTCAGCGCAGCCGGTCGGCTCGACGAGGTGCGCGAGGATCTGGCCGCGCGCAAGGCCGTCGATCTGATCGCCGCCGAGGCCAGGCCGATCCCGGTCGCCCAGGCACAGGCGCGCGAGGAGCTGTGGACCCCCGAGAAGACGTCCGCCGAGCCGGGCGCAGCAGCGGCCGCCGGCCGCCTCTGGACGCCGACCGATCAGGGCTCGGCCAGCTAGCCTCTAGAGGAATCCGATAGGCGAAGCGAAACAAAGCGAGGACCATGAGCCCACTTGTCCCAATGGTCGTGGAGCAGACCTCTCGCGGTGAGCGAGCGTTTGACATCTACAGCCGTCTGCTCAACGAGCGGATCATCTTCCTCGGCACGCCGGTCGACGACCAGATCGCGAACCTGATCGTCGCGCAGCTGCTGCACCTCGAGTCGGAGGACCCCGAGAAGGACGTCTCGCTGTACATCAACTCACCCGGCGGCTCGGTTTACGCAGGCCTCGCGATCTACGACACGATGCAGTTCATCAAGCCGGACGTGCAGACGATCTGCGTGGGCATCGCGATGTCGATGGGGGCGCTGCTGCTCGCCGGCGGAGCCGAGGGCAAGCGCATGGCGCTCCCCAACGCGAAGATCCTGATCCACCAGGTCTCCTCGAGCTTTCAGGGTCAGGCAACCGACATCGAGATCCACGCCAAAGAGATCATCGACGTGCGGCGCCGCCTCGACGAGATCATCGCCAAGCACACGCACAAGGAGCTCGACAAGGTCCGCCAGGACACCGAGCGGGACTACTTCATGAGCTCGGAGGAGGCCAAGGAGTACGGCATCATCGATCGTGTGATCTCGGAGCACTAGCTCCGCGATCGCTGTGAACACCGCCTGACTCGGGAGACGGATATGGCCAGACCGACAGACTCCAACGAGCAACTGCTCTGCAGTTTTTGCGGCAAGTCCCAGCGGCAGGTCAAGAAGCTGATCGCCGGACCCGGCGTCTACATCTGCGACGAGTGCATCGATCTCTGCAACGAGATCATCGACGAGGAGCTCTCCGCGCCGCCGGCGTTCGACATCGAGAACCTGCCGAAGCCGCGCGAAATCTACGACGTCCTCGACGAGTACGTGGTTGGACAGGACCCATCGAAGCGCACGCTGTCGGTCGCCGTCTACAACCACTACAAGCGGGTTCAGATGATGATGTCCGGCGACTCGGACATCGAGCTACAGAAGTCCAACATCCTGCTGCTCGGCCCGACCGGCTGCGGCAAGACGCTCCTCGCGCAGACGCTCGCGAGGATCCTCAACGTGCCGTTCGCCATCGCGGATGCCACGGCGCTGACCGAGGCGGGCTACGTCGGCGAGGACGTGGAGAACATCCTGCTGAAGCTCATCCAGGCCGCCGACTACGACGTCAAGAAGGCCGAGACGGGGATCATCTACATCGACGAGGTCGACAAGATCGCGCGCAAGGCCGACAACCCCTCGATCACCCGCGACGTGTCCGGGGAGGGCGTCCAGCAGGCGCTCCTGAAGATCCTCGAGGGCACCCAGGCCTCGGTGCCGCCTCAGGGCGGGCGCAAGCATCCCCACCAGGAGTTCCTGACGATCGACACGACCAACGTGCTGTTCATCTGCGGCGGGGCGTTCGCCAACCTCGACAAGGTCATCGAGCGGCGGATCGGGCACAAAGGGGTCGGATTCGCCGCGGCAATCGAAGCCAAGGCCGAACGGGACGCCGGTGAGGTCTTCGAGCACTGCCTGCCCGAGGACCTGATCGAGTACGGGCTGATCCCCGAGTTCATCGGCCGCCTGCCCGTGATGTCAGCCGTGCATCAGCTGACCCGCGATGATCTCGTCTCGATCCTCGTCGAGCCGCGCAACGCGCTCGTCAAGCAGTTCCAGCGGTTCTTCGCCTTCGACGGGATCGAGCTGGTGTTCTCCGAGGACTCGCTCACGGCAGTCGCCGAGAAGGGCCTGGCTCGCGAAACAGGAGCGCGAGGACTGCGATCGATCATCGAGGAGATACTGCTCGAGGTTCAGTTCGAGCTCCCTTCTCGGCGGGACGTCAAGAAGTGCGTCGTCACGAAGGAGACGGTCGAGAAGGGGCTCACGCCGACGCTCGTGACCGAAGCCGCTCCCGAAGACGCCGACGAGTCCTCGCTGCGGGAGGAGTCGGCCTGAGCACGGCCGATCGTGGCGGCCGCGGAGCTGTGCGGCCTGCGGCGAGGCGGCTCGAGCGCGCCCTCGGCGGCTGCCCGCTACCATCGCGACTATGTCCAGATCGATGATCAAGCGGCCTTCCAAGCTCAAGGCCACATCGCGCCTGCGGGCCCTTCCGTGGGCAGGGCTCGCCCAGGCAGGGCTGGCTGCCGGCCGGCGCTGGCGGGCGCTGTCGCCGAAGGACCGCGCGAACCTGACGCGCCTCGTGCGCGACTCGCGAGGGAAGGCCGGCAACCTGAGCTCCAAGGAGCGCAAGGAGCTGGGCAAGCTCGTTCGTAAGCTCGACCTGAAGGGCCTGGGTCGCGACGTGCTTGCGCCCCTGCGAGGCGGCCGGCGCAAGCGCCGTCGATGAACGTTCACGCCGGTGGCGCTGGCGCAGACGGCGAGCCGGCGCAGAGTGGGGTAGGCGAGCAGCTCGAGCAGCTCTCCACCAAGGAGCTGCACGACCGCGCGCTGCGCCATGCCGAGCGGCACCTGGACGTCAAGTTCCTCTGGTCGCTTCTCAGGACGATCCCGGCCGCCGAGGCCGTCAGCGGTGACGAGGGCGAGGCCGATTACGACATCCAGTCGGCGAAAGGGCTGATCTACGACGCCGTGCACAGCGGCGACGGCCAGCTGGGCGAGGCGCTGCGTCCCGTGTTCATCGACTACCTGCGCAAGCACCCCGACGCCTAGCGCTTTCGGGCCTTCCTGCAGCGCCGAGCGCCGAATGAATCCGTCCAAGCCCAGCAGCGATCCGGCGGTGTGGAGCGAGGCCAGGGCCGAGCGCCAGCTCCGGTCGCTCGAGCTGTTCGGGATGCGCTTCGGCCTCGACCGGATGCGGCGGATGATGACCGTGCTCGGCTCACCCGAGCGGCGCTTCGAGTCGATCCACGTGCTCGGCACCAACGGGAAGTCCTCCACGACGCGCATGATCGCGGCGATTCTGCAGCGTCACGGGCTGCATACCGGCGCGTATCTCTCGCCCCACCTGGTCTCCTACCGCGAGCGCGTGCGGGTGGACGAGCGGGACATCGACGCCGAGGAATTCGCGTCGGCTGTCGGCCGTGCCTCGTGGGCAGCCGAACGCGTCAATCGCACCCTCGGCGAGGGCGACCACGTCACCCAGTTCGAACTGCTCACCGCTGCAGCGCTCTGGCAGATGGCCGAGCGCGAGGTGGACGTGGCGGTCGTCGAGGCGGGGCTCGGCGGGAGATATGACGCGACGAGCGTGATCGATGCGCGCGAGACCGTTCTGACGACCGTCGGGCTCGAGCACACGCGCTGGCTCGGTCCGACGCTGACGGACATCGCCGGGGAGAAGCTGGCCGCGCTGCGGGAGGGTGCGACGCTCGTGCTCGGGACCGGGCTCCCCCCGGAGGCGCTCGCGGTGGCCGAGCGGGTGGCCGCGGAGAGCAGCGCGTCCGTCGTGCGCGCCGAACCGGGCGCCCGAGGACCCGCGATGCGCGCGCGGGGACCTTTCCAGCGCCAGAACTTCGCGCTCGCGCGCGCCGCAGCGGAGTCCTACCTGAGCCGTGCCGGGATCCCGCTGAACGAGCCGGCGGTAGCCGAGGCGGCAGCCGCCACCGACGTGCCTGGACGCCTGCAGCTCCTCGACGGCGTCCCGCCGACTCTGATCGACGGTGCGCACAACCCGGACGCGATCGCCGCGCTCGTCGAGGCCCTGCCCGAGGCTCTGCCGGGCCGGCCGCTCGCGCTCGTGCTCGGCGTGCTCGAGGACAAGGACGCTGCGTCGATGCTGCGGGCCCTGCTGCCGCTGTGCGAGCGCGCATGGTTCACGGCGCCCCCGAGCAGCCGGGCGCTGTCCCCCGCGGCCCTCGAGTCGCTTGCGCGCCAGCTGGGCTTCGAGGCCACCTGCTGTGAGCCGCGGCCGGGGCGGGCCCTTCAGCGCGCCCAGGAGTGGGCGACGGAGCATCACGGCGCTGTGCTGGCGACTGGTTCGGTCTACCTCGTCGGAGAGCTGCTCGCCGGGCTCGAGCGACGGCGGCCATCCGCTCAGATGCGCGATGATCTCTCGCGATCGAGCTCTACGAGGTGAACGGCGAAGGGCCATCCGTGCTCGCGATGATCGGTGCGGTCGCGCTGATCGTCGCGCTGGTGATCCTCGTGTTCTTCGCCGCTGGCTACGGATTCGGCCGGTTGTTTCTCTAAACTCACCCGGCCGATGCCACCGCTTGCATACTTCGGGATCGAAAGCAGCGGCTTGAACCTCGTCGTCGACCTGCTGATCCTCTTCGTGGTCGTGCTGTACCTGTCCCTGGTCTACTGGACCTACACGGACGCCAAGCGCAGGATCGTCGACCCGATGCTGATCGTCTGCGCGACGGCCGCCTCGGTCTTCCCGTTCGTCGGCACGATGATCTACATGATCCTGCGGCCTCCGGAGTACCTCGAGGACATACACGAGCGTGAGCTCGAGGTGCAGGCGGCCGAGGCCCGCCTGCATCAGCTCGACCAGTCGCTGTGCCCCCACTGCGATTACCGCATCGAGCGCGACTTCATCCGCTGTCCCAGCTGCCTGCGCAAGCTCAAGGAGCGCTGCGCAACCTGCTCACGGCCCCTCGACCAGGCCTGGACGATCTGCCCCTACTGCGAGGCCGACGTGCCCGGCCTGGCGCAACCGCGGGCACGCCGCCGCCGCACCGCCGTGGCCGAGAGCGAGCTCCCGGACATCACCGAGGCGGCCGAACCGCTCGCCGCCGAGGACGGCTCCGGCGAGGCGATCGAGCCTGTGGCGGCGTCCGAGCCGAGCCGGCCGCGCGGCAGCGGTCGTTCGCGGCGGCCGAGCGGCCGGCCGCGCCCAAGCGCCTGACGAGCGGCCACAACCAACAAAGGAACCCATGGACCGAACGCTGATCCTCGTAAAGCCCGACGCCTTCGCCCGGGGTCTGACAGGCGAGATCATCGCCCGCTTCGAGCGCAAGGGGCTGAAGATCGTTGCGCTGCGGCACATGACGGTCGACCGTCAGCTGGCCGAGCGCCACTATGCCGAGCACTCCGAGCGGCCGTTCTTCGGCGAGCTCGTCGACTTCATCACCTCCGGGCCGATCGTCGCGATGGTGCTCGTGGGCCCCGAGGCGGTCAAGGCCGCGCGGCAGCTGATTGGCGCGACGAACCCGCTCGACGCCGCTCCCGGGTCGATCAGAGGCGACTTCGCGATCGAGATGGGCGCCAACATGGTCCACGGCTCGGACTCTCCCGAGGCCGCCGAGCGCGAGGCGGCGTTGTTCTTCGAGGGGATCTAGCCTCCTCGCCGGGCTTGGAGCTCGTACTCGCATCCGCCTCTGCTCAGCGGCGTGCCATCCTGGAGCGCCTGGGGGTGGGCTTCACGGTGCGAGCCTCCGGCATCGCCGAGCTCGACGAAGGGCCGCCCGAGCACGTCGTGCTCGAGAACGCTCGGCGCAAGGCGCGTGCCGTTCTCCGGCCAGGCGCCAGCGAGGCTGTGCTGGGCTGCGACACGATCGTCGTGCTGGATGGCACGATCTACGGCAAGCCGGCGGACGAGGGCGCCGCGCGGGCGACCCTCCGCGCTCTCGGCGGCAGCACGCACGAGGTCCTCAGCGGGCTCGCCGTGCTGCTGCCCGACGGCGAACGAACCGCGATAGCACGCACGAGGGTGAGCTTCCGAGCACTCGAGCAGTCCACGCTCGACTGGTATCTCGCGACCGGCGAGTGGCGTGATCGGGCAGGCGGCTATGCGATCCAGGGCGCGGGCGCTGCGCTCGTGCGCGCGGTGGAGGGCGACTACGAGAACGTCGTCGGCCTGCCGCTCGCCAGCCTGCTCGACGTCTATCCCGAGCTGCTCGGCGGATGACGCGCCCGGCCGGCCCTTTTGCCTGCAAAACGACTGGCATGCCTGTCTGGCGCCGAGAGTCGTTCGCTACACTGCGCGACGGGTACGCCCCGATAACCGCCGGTGGCCGAGCGCCCCTTGCGGCGCCGGACAGACTCTAGGCGCGCCCCTTCTCTTCATATGGGCATCTTCAGCTATCTGACAGGATTCGGCGGTCGCGACATGGCGGTCGACCTGGGGACGGCCAACACGCTCGTATACGTGCGCGGCCGCGGGATCGTCCTGTCTGAGCCGAGTGTCGTGGCGATCGACTCGCGCACCGGCGAAGTGCACGCGGTGGGCATCGAGGCCAAGCGCATGCTGGGACGCACGCCAGGGACGATCCAGGCGATTCGCCCGCTGAAGGACGGCGTGATCGCCGACTTCGACGTGACCGAGCAGATGCTCCGGCACTTCATCCAGAAGGTGCACCAGAACCGCTGGGCGCATCCGCGCGTCGTGGTCTGCGTGCCCTCAGGCGTCACCGGCGTCGAGAAGCGGGCCGTCGAGGAGGCCTGCCTGTCGGCCGGCGCGCGCACCGCGTACCTGATCGAGGAGCCGATGGCCGCGGCGATCGGAGCCGGGCTGCCGGTGGGCGAGCCGACCGGCTCGATGGTCGTTGACATCGGCGGCGGCACCTCTGAGGTGGCCGTCATCTCGCTCGGCGGGATCGTCGTCTCGCAGTCGATTCGCGTCGGCGGCGACGAGATGGACGAGGCGATCATCAACTACGCCAAGAAGGAGTACAAGCTGCTCATCGGCCAGCAGACAGCCGAGGAGCT